>JANXYS010000503.1 GCA_025355935.1 Chitinophagales bacterium
GCTGAACCTCGGTTTCAGGACCCAATTAAAAAATATACTAGATCTTATTCCTCAAAAGCGGCAAAATTTACTTTTTTCTGCAACCCTTACTGAAGAGGTTGAAGAGCTTATCCAGACGTTCTTTAATGCCCCCATAAAAGTTGAAGCCGCGCCATCTGGCACGCCTCTCGAGAATATCGATCAGCTGGCTTATGACGTACCTAACTTTAACACAAAGGTTAATCTACTAACGCTGCTTTTAACGGAGGACGAGGCTATGGCCAAGGTTTTAGTGTTTGCGGCAACAAAAAAGCTGGCGGATGAATTGTTTACTTCACTCGAGCCAAAGTTTCCAGGGGTCGTAGGCGTTATTCATAGTAATAAAGAACAAAATCATCGTTTCAATACAGTCAAACAATTCCAGGAAGGAATCTATCGCTTTATTATTGCCACTGATATTGTGGCACGTGGAATTGATATATCAGAGGTTACTCACGTCATCAATTTTGATACTCCCGATGTGCCTGAAAATTACATGCATCGTATAGGCAGAACAGGCCGGGCGAAGAAGAAGGGTATTGCCATTACTTTCATCACTGAAAAGGAAGCAGGATCCAGAACGCAGATTGAAACTTTAATGAACGCTAAGATTCCGCAAATTCCCTTGCCTTCGCATCTGGATATTTCAACCGTTCTTACTGACGAGGAGATACCGAAAGTTTATATGAAGGAGATACAGGTTAAAATTTCAAAAAAAGAAGAAGTTGGACCTGCGTTTCATTCTAAATCAGCTAAAAATAGCAAGGTAAATTTTGTCCTTAGTCGCAAGGACAGAATGATGCGAAAATATGGTAAGGCGAAAACCAGGGGCCAGAAAAAAAAAGGCCGAAATTAGCTATTGCTGAGAATGGAAATAGTTACCTATTCCACTATATTTGCTGAAGAATTACCTGTATGCTTAATGAAAGAGAAATTGAAGATTACATCGAATCAGGCATCATTGAGCTTGTTACGATGAATCTTGCTGAGGAAAGGGAAAGGGAACTTTCATTTGAAATGGCTGCTGAATATCCTGCCGTTCAACAGGCTTTCAATGATTTTGCAGCTATCTTCGAAAGTTACATTCAGAAGCAGGCAGTTCCACCTGGCCGCGATATGAAGGCCTTGATTATGGCAATAGTTGATTTCCAGGAAAGAATTGCGGATGATGAGATCGTTGACGTTCCCCCTCTTTTGCACGCGGGATCATTGCCTGCAGATTATTTACGCTGGCTTGAAAAAACGGCCGGCCCCGATCCTACATCCAGTGATAACCTTTATGCCCGCATATTTACTCTTAACCCTGTATCAACTTTGGGGGTAGTCTGGATTAAAACGGAAACAGTAGTTGAAACACATGAGGATCAATTCGAAAGTTTCCTGATTTTAGAAGGAAGCTGTAAAATTATAGTTGGGAATAATAGTTATGAACTGGGTGTTGGAGATTATTTTCAAATACCCCTGTTTAGTCCGCACCAGATCATTGTAACATCAGCTATTCCCTGTAAGGCCATTCTGCAAAGACTTGCAGCCTGAGCAATTCCAAAAACATATTCTTTTTTACTTTTCTTTGTAGGAGCGTCATATTTGCAGATATTGTGCATGTTAATTTTTTGCACCACTCTAAAAGCCGTTTGTTGAAACAATTTCTCTGTTACTCCGCAATTCTATTGATTTGTGTGCTTGCATCTTGTAGCGCCGATAAACTTATCACCTCCGGTGTTCCCGGGAAGACAATTTCCTCGATGAACTTACTGGGCCAGTATGAAATCCCTTATAATTATTCATTTAAAAATACGACCGTAGGTGGCCTGTCAGGGATTGACTATGACAAGGGCAGAGACTTGTACAACATAATTTCTGATGATAGAAGTTCGATCAACCCGGCGCGGTACTACGCTGCTAAAATATTTACAAGTCAGAAGGGTATAGACAGCGTTAAATTGGAGGATGTTCATTTTCTCCGCCAGCCTAACGGGCAGCTATATCCGAATAGTCAGACGAACCCGTTGCTCACGCCGGATCCTGAAGCGATAAGGTTCAATCCTCTTGAAAACAACCTTACCTGGAGTAGTGAAGGTGAGCGAATAATAACAGGAAGAGATACTGTATTAGAAGATCCCGCTATAAATGTTATTTCCGTCGAAGGCAATTGGCTGGCGAGCTATCAGATACCTGATAATTTAAAAATGCAACTTACGGAACAAGGGCCAAGGCAAAACGGTGTATTTGAGGGAATGAGTTTTGCGGATAACTTTAAAACACTTTATATAAGTGTAGAGGAACCACTCTACCAGGATGGCCCTCGCGCGGATGTCTACGAGAACAATGCGTGGATCAGGATATTGAAATTTAATGCCGGCAGCAAATCTAACACTGCCCAATATGCCTATAAACTGGACCCAATAGCTCATCCGGCATTTCCTGCAAGTGGTTTTAAGATTAATGGGGTTCCGGATATCCTGGCCATTGATGATCACCAGTTGTTAGTGATCGAAAGATCTTTTTCCTCGGGTAGGTTTGCTTCCACTATTAAAGTATTCCTGGTTGATCTTGCTGGAAGCACAGATATAAAAGACATCCCCTCCCTCAAAGAGAATACCTCATTCAAACCCCTTTCCAAAAAATTACTTCTGAACATGGACAACCTGGGAATTTATATTGATAACGTTGAGGGCGTCACTTTTGGTCCCAACCTTCCTAACGGTCACCGCACACTGCTGTTTATTGCCGATAACAATTTTCAATCTTTTGAAAAAACGCAAATTTTATTTTTCGAAGTTATAGAGTAAGAAACAGCCTTTAATTGTAAAACACAAATTCACATGAGAAGTCTTCTTTCTGCAATACTGATTATATTGGCATTGTCCGCAGGCGCCCAGGTAGTGGGCAAAATTACTGACCCTGTTGAGTGGATCAATCCATTGATGGGCACAGATTCTAAGGTTGACTTATCTAATGGAAATACCTATCCCGCTATTGCTGTTCCCTGGGCAATGAACATGTGGACTCCGCAAACAGGAAAAATGGGTGATGGGTGGCAATACCAATATAGCGCTGATAAAATCCGTGGCTTTAAACAAACACATCAACCATCGCCGTGGATGAATGATTACGGGCAATTTTCAATTATGCCGGTTACAGGTTCAAAACGATTTAAGGAGGATGACCGATCAAGTTGGTTTAGCCATAAATCAGAAACTTCTAAAGCATACTATTACAGTGTTTACCTTGCTGATCACGATGTAACTGCGGAATTAACTCCTACTGAACGTGCGGCTATCTTTCGGTTTACCTTCCCCAATTCTGACAGTGCTTACATCGTAGTTGATGCCTTCAATAAAGGCTCTTATATAAAAATCATCCCATCCCAACATAAAATTATCGGTTACAGTACGAAATATAGCAGGGGTAAGATGCCTGGTTTTAGAAACTACTTTGTTATGTATTTTGACAAAGCGTTCCGCACCGCTGAAACCTGGCATGCCGATCAACTTGCAAGGGATACCCTGGAATACAGCTCGGATCATGCCGGTGCAATTGTGGGATTCTCTACAATAAAAGGCGAACAGGTGAACGTACGAGTAGCATCTTCTTTTATTAGCATGGAGCAAGCCGAAGTAAATTTAAAGGAGATAGGAACCGCATCTTTTGAAACTATCAGGAGCCGCGCAAAAGAAACCTGGAACAAAACGTTGAATAGAATTCAGCCAGAAGGAGGAACCGTTGACCAGATGCGCACTTTTTATTCATGTTTGTACCGCACCCTTTTTTTTCCGAATAAATTATACGAAAAAGATGCATCAGGAAAGATAGTCCATTACAGCCCTTACAGCGGCAAAGTTATGCCAGGCGTTTTGTTTGGAGGTACAGGTTTCTGGGATACCTTTCGCGCGCTCTATCCTTTTTTAAACCTGGTTTATCCTGAGATTAACAAGGAAATGCAGGAGGGCCTCATCAATGACTATAAAGAAGGTGGATGGCTGCCTGAATGGAGCAGTCCGGGTTATGCTGATATAATGATTGGAAATAATTCAGCTTCTGTTGTAAGCGATGCTTACATAAAAGGCTTGCGTGGCTACAATATTGATACGCTGTATAAAGCTTTGCAGCATGGCGCAGCAAATGAAGGACCTCTAAGCGCAGTTGGCAGGAAAGGAGTGGAATATTACAACCGCCTGGGCTATGTTCCATACGATGTAAATATTAATGAGAATGCGGCAAGAACACTGGAATATGCGTACGACGATTTTACCATTTTTCAGTTAGCCAAAAAGCTTAACCGACCAAAAGCAGAAATTGAGTTGTATGCAAAACGTTCCATGAACTACAAAAATTTATTTGACTCATCCACTCACCTCATGCGTGGTAAAAATAAAGACGGGCAGTTTCAATCTCCATTTAATCCGTTTAAATGGGGCGACGCATTTACAGAAGGTAATAGCTGGCATTATA
>JANXYS010000509.1 GCA_025355935.1 Chitinophagales bacterium
AAGTTGCAGAACCTATAAAAGAGCCAGCCTGATCATGGAAAAATTTGCAAGCTTCATTCACCAGCTCGAGATCAGTAATAAAACAACCGATAAGGTAGATGCTATCGTGCGCTATTTGGAAATAGCACCAGAAGAAGATAGGATCTGGCTGATTGCCCTGTTCACGGGGAAACGGCCCAAACGAACTATTAACACTACCCTTCTTCGTGAATGGGCTATCGAAATTGCAGGTATACCTGCCTGGTTGTTTGCCGAAAGTTATCACTCTGTTGGCGACCTGGGTGAAACAATTTCGCTGATACTCCCAAAGCCAACCCACATTATTAAAAAAAATATAAGCACATGGATTGGCGAACTCGTTGATCTTTCAAAACAAACCGACGAAGTAAAGAAAGCATACGTGCTGAATGCCTGGAGTGGTCTCGACATTCCGGAACGCCTGATATTTAATAAGCTTATAGGCGGTGGTTTCAGGGTGGGCGTATCTCACAAGCTACTGGTTAATGCTATTGCAAAACATACTGGAATTGAAGCCAATAAGTTAATGCATAGCCTCATGGGAAAATGGATACCGGGGCAAACCCGTTATGAAGATCTCATCAATGGACTCGACCTTGATACAAATAGCTCGCAGCCCTATCCATTCTGCCTTGCTTATCCAATAGAGCAGGATGTGGCGAATTTGGGAGAACCTTCTGAATGGCAGGCTGAATGGAAATGGGACGGTATAAGGGGCCAGATTATCAAACGCAATGACGAACTGTTTATATGGTCGAGAGGCGAAGAACTTATTACTCACCAATTCCCCGAACTGGAACAACTCTTAAAAGTATTGCCTAACGGATGTGTGATAGACGGTGAAATTTTGGCTGTTGAAAATAAGCAGGTACTCTCTTTCAATAGTCTTCAAAAAAGGTTGAACCGAAAGACCGTTTCAAAAAAGCAGCAGGAGGAAACACCTATTGGGTTTTATTGTTATGATCTCCTGGAATATGACAAGGTGGATTGCCGCAACAAACCTATGAGTGAGCGGCGGCAAATGCTTGAACAGCTTATCTCAGGACTTCAGGGCAACGATACCATTTATTTGTCGAAAGTAATTGAATACAGCAGTTGGGAAGAACTCGCAGTTATTCGTGAGGAATCGCGCGCGCATAACAGTGAAGGGTTGATGTTAAAAAAATTGTCTTCTGTATATAACACCGGCCGCAAGCGGGGCGATTGGTGGAAATGGAAAATCGACCCGTACAGCATCGATGCAGTGATGATTTATGCGCAAAAGGGTGCTGGCCGACGATCAAACTTTTATACTGACTATACCTTTGCTGTTCGCGATGGCGACAAGTTATTAAGCATTGCAAAAGCTTATTCAGGCCTTACAGATAAAGAGATTAGAGAAGTTGATAGCTTTGTAAAAAGAAATGCCATAGAAAAATTTGGACCTGTACGGACAGTAAAGCCAGAATTGGTTTTTGAGATTGCCTTTGAGGGAATTGCGGAAAGTAGCCGGCATAAAGCCGGCATAGCGTTGCGATTTCCGCGAATTAAAAGATGGCGGAAAGATAAGAAGGCCGATGAGATCAATACTATTGATGACCTTAAGAATTTACTAAACAGCACGAGGCATGCAGATTGAAAGAACGAAGGGGTATAAAGAAATAGTTGCCTGGATGAAAGCTAGCGGAAATGCACCCTTCGACTTTCAAAAGGAAGCCTGGCAAAAATATAATGAAGGATTTTCCGGTATTGTAAATGCACCTACCGGTTACGGCAAAACGTTTTCTGTATTCCTGGCGGTAATGATACAGCACCTGAACTCGGGCACAACGAATAAAAAAAAACGGGGGTTAAAATTACTTTGGATAACTCCCCTGAGATCTCTTGCCAAAGATATAGCGCGCGCCATGCAAACAGCCCTGGCCGACCTGCAAATTGACTGGAAGGTAGGCGTTCGAAATGGGGATACAACTACGTCCGAAAAAGTTCGGCAACAAAAGCAAATGCCTGAGATATTACTCACGACCCCGGAAACCTTGCATTTACTCCTTGGCCAAAAAAACCACGGTGTTTATTTTTCTGAACTGCTCTGTATTGCGGTTGATGAGTGGCACGAATTAATTGGTAGCAAACGGGGTGTGATGACTGAGCTGGCCTTATCGAGGCTAAAAGGTTTGCAACCTGGTTTGGCTGTTTGGGGAATATCTGCGACAATCGGTAATATCGAACAGGCACTTGAGGTGCTGGTGCCGGGAACTGTGAAAAAGACGCTGGTATTCACTAAAGAAAAAAAGATAACCAACATTATCTCAATTCTGCCAGATGAAATCGAAACCTTGCCGTGGGCTGGTCATCTGGGACTTAAAATGGCACACAAACTCATCCCTATCATTGATCAGAGCAACACAACATTGATCTTTACCAACACCCGTGGGCAATCAGAAATATGGTATCAAACGTTGCTTAATGTTCATCCCGACCTGGCCGGCGCAATTGCCCTTCACCACGGATCCATTGATTTTGAATTGAGGAACTGGATAGAAGACGCATTGCACGAAGGTGTTTTAAAAGTAGTGGTGTGTACCTCTTCGCTCGACCTTGGCGTAGATTTTAAACCGGTAGATACCGTTATCCAGATTGGTTCGCCGAAAGGAGTAGCCAGGTTTTTACAAAGAGCAGGCAGAAGCGGGCATTCTCCTCATGAAGCAAGCAACATTTATTTTTTACCAACACATTCCCTTGAATTAGTAGAAGCGGCAGCTTTAAAGCAGGCCGAGAAGCGGAATATGATCGAAGATCGTGTTCCTATGGTTATGACTTTCGATGTATTAATACAGTTCCTCGTTACCCTTGCTGTAGGCGATGGATTCGACGATAAGGTAATATTTGAGGAAGTAAAAAATACATTTGCTTTTTCAGAAATTAATGAGGATGAGTGGAGGTGGGTGATGCGATTTATAACTGTCGGGGGCGAAACATTGGGTGCGTATGAAGAATTCAACAAAGTTGAGTTGGTAGACGGTCTGTGGAAAGTAAAAAGTAGGAAAATTGCGATGAACCACCGAATGAATATCGGGGCAATAGTGAGTGCAGTTATGATTAAAGTAAAATTCATGGGCGGCGGTTTTATAGGTATGGTTGAAGAAAATTTTGTCTCCAGGTTAAACCCCGGTGATTGTTTTACATTGGGAGGATACGTGCTTGAGTTTGTAATGATCAAGGAAATGACGGTGCTAACAAGAAAGAGCAAGTCGAAGAAAGCCATTTCACCCAGCTGGCTGGGGGGCCGGGTGCCATTGTCAGCCAACCTTAGTTCACTATTGCGTGAAAAGTTTACGGAGGCAGCCATGGGTAATTCGCTCGACGTTGAACTGCAAAAACTAACTCCGTTATTTGAAAAGCAAAAAAGGCTCTCACATCTGCCAAATGAAAATGAGTTATTAGTAGAGAAGATAAATACAAAAGAAGGATTTCACCTGTTCATGTTCCCTTTCGAAGGACGGCTGGTTCATGAGGTTCTCGCGTCGCTGGTTGCTTTCCGGTTAAGTCGTATCAGCCCGATAAGTTTCTCGATAGCAATGAACGACTATGGTTTTGAATTACTAAGCGACCAGCCTATCAATATTGACGACGGGAATATTCGTGAGATTCTCAGCGGAGAAAATTTGATCTCCGACATCCAGCGGAGCATTAATGCTGGTGAAATGGCCAAGAGAAAATTCCGGGATATTGCTATTATTGCAGGACTTATTTTCCAGGGATTTAGAGGGCAAAAGCAAACAAACAAAAATCTACAGGCTTCTGCGGGCATATTTTTCAATGTGTTTGAGCAATTTGATGCCGACAGTCTCCTCCTCCGGCAAGCTTATGACGAAGTATTTTATCAGCAGATTGAGGAGCCGCGATTAGCAATGGCCTTAGCCCGTATTCAACAGGGGAGCATTATAATAAAGGAGCTAAATGTATTTACGCCATTAAGTTTCCCGATTAAAGTTGACAGCCTTCGGAATGATATCAGTAGCGAAAAGTTGGAAACACGTATCCAGAAGATGAAGAGCGATATGCTTAAAATTTGACCGACATCGGTAGTTGTAGCAAAATTAAAATCTAATTTCAAAATGCTA
>JANXYS010000518.1 GCA_025355935.1 Chitinophagales bacterium
ACATTTAATGTCATAAAAAAATCTTTGTTATGAGGCCAGGCATCAGCACCAAGTTTGGGATCATTATAAGTAAAGTAAGGTACACTTTCAACGGCAAATGTAATTTTATCAATTGTCCACTCCATTAAATAAACATGGAAAGCATTGTCTGCATTAGCAACAATAGTATTACCACCTTTCTGCTGGCCATTAGCGCCATTGTACAATTTATTGTGTACCGTTCCATAAATTATATTTTGATTAAAACCAACATCTTTCATAATATTTAATTCTCCATCATCAGCCCAGTGTCAAGGATCATTAGCAGATAACAACCAAATGGCCGGCCACATGCCTACGCGCTTTGGTATCTTTGCTCCGACATCAAATTTACCGTAGGTCCATTGGGATTTTCCTTTGGTAAGTAATCTTGCAGATGTATAATTTCTACCGCCAAAAGTTTCTTTTCTTGCTTCAATAATTAAATTACCATTTGTTACCCTGGCATTTGCCGGTCTTGCACTGGTATAATATTCCAGTTCACTATTTCCCCATCAGTTACCTCCGACATCATATCCCCATTTTGTATTATCCGGTAATCCATCTTTATCAAATTCATCAGACCATATTAGCTGATAAGTTGGATTACAGGAACAGGAGTTGGCGAAGGAGTAGGATTAGTTGTTAAAGTTGTTTTTTTACTGCAGCACGACAGAAAAATTATACCAAAAAGAAAAATAAATAAGAAATTCTTCATAGTCCTTTTTTTAAACCCTGATATAAATCTTTCTCTTGTTTAACCACCATCCAATGCTCCAGCAAAGAAGCATATAACACACAGCAAATAAAAGAGAACCTATTGCTCCAGGAGCAACCGCCTGGAAAAAAACAGTATTTATTTTACCATATAAATTTTCTCTTGGCGAAATACGGATCATATAAAACGCAACGACTAAAAGTTCTGACAACAAATAAATGAACAAAGGATTTCTTCCAAAGACAAGAAAAAAATTCGGCCAATTATATTTGTTCCATCTCTTTATTTCTGTAACATAAATTAATGCAGATAAAATAACAAAATCAAGACCTGTTGTAAGTAATACAAAAGAGCTTGTCCATAATTTTTTATTTATCGGGAATATCATGTTCCAGCACAATGCAGCAAAAATAAATAATGAACCTGCCAACATTAATCTTGCTAATGTATCATATCCTCTGCCGCTTTTTTGTATGAACCTGCCGGCATAATATCCTATCACAACATTTACGATCGCTGGCATAGTACTTAACCATCCTTCGGGGTCAAACGGAATTCCTTCACCATGATACAGGTGATTATTTCCCATTAAAAATTTATCAAGATATTCGCCTGCATTGCCTGACATACTAAATGGTTGTGAAGTATCACCAAATAAAAGCAGTAAGAACCAATATCCAATTAATAATATGATACTTACAATAACTACTTTTCTTGCAGACAAATAATGTATCAACAATGAAGCAAAAAAGTAACATAGCGCAATTCTTTGTAAAACCCCCATGATACGTGTGTTTCCTATTGGTGCCGCAGCGAAAGAACCTTCCGCATCCAATCTGAAAAAAGGAAACCAATACATTAAATACCCAAGTAAAAAAATCAGCAAAGTTCTTTTTATAACTTTTGTAAGAAATGCTGAATTACTTATTTGCCTGTATTTATCAAGAGAAAAACTCATCGCATTTCCAACAGCAAATAAAAAAGATGGGAATACAAGATCAGTGGGTGTAAAGCCATGCCACGTTGCATGTTCCAATGGAGCGAAGGGATCGGCGCCACTGCCCGGGGTGTTTACAATTATCATAAAACAGATCGTCATTCCTCTAAAAACATCCAGCGCTAAAAATCTTTCTTGCTTTGGCAATTTCATGAGTAAATAGTTTATTGGGTACTATCAATGTTTGAACTAATAATCGATCTTCCGTCAGGTGTAAATATTACAATGCCTCTTCTCTTTTGCAATACTTTATTTGAATCCTGGTAAACAAAATCAAGTGTATATCTTATTGGTCGCTTAAATAACGAATCAGGATAAGCAGTTAAAGTATCTTCTTTAAAGCCTTTAATATCAAAGGATTGTGCTCTACGTAATTTGTACCTGATCTCATCCTTTGCCATTATTTGTCTTTTATCCTTATCAAAGCGATGATTCTCGCAGGAATAAAAAACAAAAAATAAAACAATAAAAAATATATTTCTCATAAAAAGTTTTAAAAGTTATTTTTTTAGTTTATCCACTTTGTCAAAGAATTCATTTTGGAGCTGTAATGTTTTTGTATCTGCTTTCACTGCTTTTAATGCTCTTACCAAAGATTCTAATGTATGCTCAGTGATAAACTCGCCAAGTTCTCTTGATGCCTTTGCTCCTTCGCCTGCATAATGATTGGGATAATTTGCATACCACCAGATAGCAGTATAAAGACTCGGAGGCAATGGCAACCGCTTTTGATTTTCTCCTGACTGATTTTTTGCGATATCCATTTTTACAAGATCAGGGCGCAAATATAAAAGTGTTGATGTTTCTCTTTCACCTGCATGCTGATCATTAGCAGGATCTGATTTATGAAGTTGGTTAACTTTTTGCTGATACGCAGAATCTGAATCGGGCTGGAAAAAATAAACTGCATAATCTCTTCTCTTTTCCAATTGTGTTTGAATAAAAAAATTGATCAGGTTTGGATTTCCACCATGACCATTGATAATAACAATCTTTTTAAATCCATTCCTGGCAATTTCAGTGCACGTTGCATCTAATAATTCCAACACTAATTTACTGGGCAAAGCAAATGTTCCCGGCTGATGCCTTGCTTCATATATCTGCCCATAAAAATAGTCAGGAAAAACAACTGCATATTCTTTTTTAGTTGCACGTGCCGCCCATTCACGTACATGAATAAGATCAGAGCCGATAGGCGCATGTGGGCCATGTTTTTCTAAAATGCCAATGGGCAATATACATGTTTGTGAAGATCGTTCAAGAGCTGCAGCCCAATCGCCTGCCGTCAGTTCATCCCATCTTGCATGCATGTTTTGTGAAACAACAGTATAGCTGGCTAAAACAAAGAGGACTATTATTTTAATTCGCTTGGTAAAATTTTTACTCATATGCTTTCAAAGATTAAATGTAATTAGATTTTTTTAGAGTATTTAAACTGCTATTTAATTTACTTCTTTTTCCCAACCCGTTTTTTTTAAAGCAGGATCATTTTCTTTTTTAAGAAAATCGGCATTTGATAATGACTCTGCTACCCATTCTA
>JANXYS010000023.1 GCA_025355935.1 Chitinophagales bacterium
CCATAATCAAAATTTAAATGTGGTATGTTAGGGCCAATCAGTGCCAGGTCGCTCGTTTCATATTTGGAAATATGGTCGCCAATATGGCGAAAGCCACTCGGTGTTTCCACATATACGATCTCATACTCCGGGTGAAAATGCCAATAAAATATATCATTCAGCCGGGGCGTCAGCAGGATCCGGAATGAACTATCGCTATCACTCGTTATAGATTCTAATTTCGCTTTCATTGGCGCCAATTTGCAACATCAACCCCAAAATTATCAAAATATATCAATACAGCATAAATAGCAGCGATTGCAGATGTTGTCAAGCCATCCCCTGCCAGGCTATTTTTGTATGATAGAACAGGTGCCTCACTACATCCTCTCAATCTTTATAAATAAATTTTGCTATATGGAACAAAAATCAATGATGCCAACAATGACACCCACGATGCAACCCGGCAACGGTCATACAGATATTCCGGGCAATCCTTCAACTGCCAAAAGCAGCGCGGTAAAATTAAATGATCGCAGCAACGGCGAACCATTGCGGGTACTAAGTGAAGCCGACTGGAATTTCTGGATTACTAACGGTTACATCGTAATTAAAAATGCTGTGCCCCGCGAACAGGCATCAGCAACCGCCACTTTTTTGTGGGAATTTGAAGAAAAAAAAGCGGATGATCCCTCAACATGGTACACTGCGCCAAGGGCGGAAATGAAGATGAAAGAACTTACGAATACCGGGATGGTTGAAGTATATAACAATCAACATTTATGGAATAACCGCATGACACAAAAAGTGTACGACGCCTTTAGGGACATTTGGGGAACAGGAAATTTATGGGTAACGATAGACAGGGCAAATCTTAATTTTCCTATCAGGCCCGGATTTGAGCAAAAAGGATTTATCCATTGGGACTATGATCCCGAAACAAAACCGGTAAATGTGCAGGGTGTATTAGCACTAGCTGATCAAACTGACGAAAATATGGGTGGCTTTCAATGTATTCCGGAATTATTTCGATCTTACGATACCTGGAAACTCTCACAGCCGGCAGACCGTGATCGTTTTAAACCGGATACGACAGGTTTTGAATTTGAAAAAGTAAAAATGGAGGCTGGCGATCTGCTGATTTTTAATAGCCTGCAGCCTCATGGCATACGACCTAACAGGAGCAGCGACAAGGTTCGTGTTGCGCAGTATATTTCGATGATGCCGGCAGAAGAGAACAATGAAACATTGCGGCAATGGAGGGTTAATTCCTGGAAAAACAGCATTGCACCCGAGGGATATGCCTTCCCGGGTGACCCGCGTAAATGGGAGCAAACTAAATATGGCAGAGCAGAACTAAGTGAATTAGGAGAAAAATTATTGGGCGTTCAAAAATGGTAGAGTATAAAGGAAATAGTTTCCAATACACGAGAAAATCTATAAAAATCACAAGTGCTAAAAGCACGGAATACTTGCTAGTAGAGGGGATTATCTGAACCAAAATTTGATATTTACTTCGCCACCTAGTTTAATGCTCCGCTAAATCCTTAAGGATTTAAAATATACATTTGACCCCAAATTCTGGCCCACGGTCATGTGTATTGTTGGCTATTAGTACTAAATGCAGATCTGAAACATTATTATGAAAGAAAAGTGGCAGAAGGCAAGAGCAAAATGAGTGTTTTGAATGCAGTAAAAAACAAGAGTGTATGAAAATGTTGCATAACACGTTGTTATTGTCATAGAAATCAGCGGCGGGTATATAATTATTTGCACATATCTTCTATGCAAAGCTAACCTCACCAAATCCTTTAACGTTTAAAACCTATTCAACTATTTCGAAAAGGGGGATGGGACACTCGTCCGCCTGTTTAAGTTATCTTATTGAAATTACAAACAACATTCCCGTGCTTCTCCTTACGTGCATTTGCCTAGTAAACCAAGATAAGTTTTGAGGTATAACCGCAAATTCTATTTCCCATCGAGAACTGTTATTTTAATCACACAACTAATTTTTAATACTTCGTTTTTGTGAGAAGCCTGGTCGATAATTTCTTTCAAAGAACTCTGTACAATTTTAAGTTGATCAATCCGTTTCTTAGAATTAGATAAATCTTTTCCAAATCTTTCTTCATTGCTAAACAATTCCATCTGGTGATGATTTACTTTAAAGCTTAAAAGCCCAAAAAGTACTTTACCCGCCTGGGAAGGTGGAAACTTCCCGTCGATTAATTTCAGACTGTGTTTGTTATTCATAGTTGACATGATAAATGAATCTCACTTTGTATATTAATTTTGGTTCCACATTGCTCAGCAAACGCCCTTATCTCAAACAGATCCTTTTGAAGCCGCTTAATTTTTGTTTCGCGAAATTTAATATCTTCTTCGCTGGATGTGCTGCCGATTTGATTTTCATGATATTTCACTTTCACATGAATTATTTGAGTGATAATGTGAATAGCATCTTTTGTGTTAAATTCACCTTGTATGAGTTGTATATTCATAGCGATTTATTTTTACTGCCCCTGTCCTAATGAGAAAGCAGGCATCCCATCAAAGAAATAGAGGTTTTCGGTTTTAATAATATCAATGTCGTTGGTTACAGCATTTTTTAATAACTCGATAATATCGCTTTTAGTGATGACGTTTCCTTCGGCCGGTTTAAAGCGACAACGCCAGTGGTCGGTGCAGAACGTTTCTGCAAAACCATCAGGATATACTTTAATCCCACGGTTGGTTATCATAGAAAGTTTGACAGCATTTTTTTCCAACTGCCGGGTAATTTTCGCCAATTCATCCGGATCATTTCCAACCCAATGCACAAACACATCTACTCCCACCAATTCCTTTTTACCAGCGGGTCTCCGTTTATACTTCGGCAAGTTGAGCGCTGAACTATTGGCATAAGACACTGCTGCAAGAAGGGACGGTTTTTTTCCTAAATTGGCGATTACAGCTCTTGAAAATTCTTTTGTCCCAACTTTTTGTTTGCTTGTTCCCTCTTTAAAAATATCGTAGGTGTGAATGCCTTCTTCAATTGTTTTGAGCCAGGCATTCTCAACTTTTTCAGCCGCTTCAGTTTCGCCAATATGGTTGAGCATCATTACAGCGCCTTGCAATAAGCCGGATGGGTTCGCTAAATTTTGACCTGCTCTTCGGGGCGCAGAACCATGGATGGCTTCAAACATGGCACATTCTTCCCCAACATTTGCTGAACCCGCCAAGCCCACTGATCCGGTAATTTGCGCGGCAACATCCGACAAAATATCCCCATACAGGTTAGGCATCACAATCACATCAAATACTTCAGGAGTGTCAGCCAATTTTGCAGCACCAATATCAACTATCCAATGTTCATTCTCAATTTCAGGATACTCCGCTGCAATTTCATCGAACACCTTATGAAACAAGCCATCGGTTTGCTTCATGATATTGTCCTTGGTAAAACAGGTTACTTTTTTTCTACCGTACTGTTTTGCATATTCAAAAGCATAGCGAACAATTTTTTCGCACCCTGGTCGGCTAATTAATTTTAGGCATTGGATGACCTCGTCTGTTTGCTGGTGTTCTATGCCGGCGTACAAATCTTCTTCGTTTTCCCGTATAATCACCAAATCCATAATGGGGTGTTTGGTTTTAACGAAGGGGTGCAAACTCATACATGGACGAACATTGGAGTAAAGCCCGAGAAATTTCCGGGTAGTAACATTTAAACTCTTGTAAC
>JANXYS010000032.1 GCA_025355935.1 Chitinophagales bacterium
CAACATTTGATTCATCAAAATCTACTTCAGCTGTTGCTGTTGAAGAAGAAAATAAAGCTGATCGTGCAAACGGTAGTAACAATTGGGCAGTAAGTGGTACTAAAACAAAATCAGGAGCACCGATCTTGTGCAATGATCCGCATCTTGGATTAAATCTTCCCTCGCTCTGGTATGAAGTGCAATTATCGACACCAACTTTTAATGCATACGGAGCGTCGTTTCCAGGAGCACCAAGTGTTATTATCGGCTTTAACGATAGCTGCGCTTTTGGATTTACAAATGGGGGGCGCGACGTTCGGGATTATTACGAGATAGAATTTAAAGATGATTCAAGACAAGAATATTGGTTCAATAATAAGTGGATAAAAACTTCATTCAGGTACGAACAAATTAAAATTGCAGGTGAGGCAACGATTACTGACACTGTTGCTTATACCATTTTTGGCCCGGTGATGTATGACAAATCATTCTCAGGTAAACGCACAGGCGGTATAAAAAATTATGCCGTGAAATGGACCGCTCATGCGCCAAGCAATGAACTTCTAGTCTTTAACATGCTTAACCACGCCAGGAATTATAATGATTACCTGGCAGCTGCGCTACACTTAGAAACCCCTGGACAAAATTGTGTTTTTGCCGATAAAGCTGGTGATATAGCAATTCGGGCGCAGGGAAATTTTCCAGCTAAATGGAAACACCAGGGTGATTATATCATGCCTGGCAGGGATAGCTCGTACATGTGGCAGGGTATGATACCACAAAATGAAATTCCTTTCCAATATAACCCTGAAAGAGGCTTTGTAAGCAGCGCTAACCAACGTCCTACAGATTCTGCATATCCATATTACCTGGGTAACGTTTATCCTACTTCGCGTGGAAAAATCATTAACCGTAAATTGGATTCCATGACGATGATTACTCCGCAGGATATGATGAAAATGCAAAATGACAATTACAATATTTTCGCTGAGATGGCAATGCCTATATTTTTAAAACACATTTCGGAAGACAGTTTATCCCGCAATGAAAAAAAATATTTTTCGCTTCTAAAAAGCTGGGATTTTCGAAACGATTACCATTCTCAAGGTGCTACGGTTTTCGTGAATCTTTTCGACGATTTTAAATCACTCGTTTTTGACGACGAATATGCTAAAGCTCCTCATCCTGTACAAACACCAGCAGAGAGTACTTTACTTGAGGCTGTTTTGCGTGATTCGTCTTTTAAATTTCTTGACAATATTAATACTGCGAAGAAAGAGAGTCTGGAAGATATCACACTTGCAGCTTTTCGGAAAACTGCAGCGCATTTACGTTCCATAGAAAACGAAGGAAGGCTAGAGTGGGGCAAACATAAAGATACTCATGTTAGTCACCTCCTCAAAATACCTGAGTTCAGCCGACTTCATTTGCCTATTGGTGGTGGAAGTAATGTAATAAATGCAACCCGGGCCGATCATGGTCCAAGCTGGAGAATGATCGTCAGTTTAACAGTTCAAACGGAAGCCTACGGGGTGTATCCAGGTGGGCAAAGTGGTAATCCCGGAAGTAAATTTTACGATAACTTTATAGACTTTTGGGTGGAAGGCAAGTATTATCCATTGTGGATGATGACTAAAAATGAGTCGGGAGATAAAAAGGTAAAATGGAAAATGACATTCTCCAAATCGTAAGATCCTCGTAACGTTTAAAAATTTTTCTTTCAAATATATTATTAAATGAAATTCGTTATAACAGTTTTCTTAATATCATTATTAAGCTTTGCAGCATGTATTTATTTGCCATGGTGGTCCGTTGCGATTGTGAGCTTTATTGTATCCGCTGTAGTAAATATCTCGTCGGTTCTGTCATTCCTGGCAGGCTTTTTAGCAGTTTTTTTATTGTGGTTATGTATAAGTTATTCGATAAGTGTTGGAAATGGTCATATTCTTGCGCATCGGATTGCGCCACTAATTATCAAAGCGGACAGTCCACTCGCTTTAGCTCTTCTTACCGGCATAATCGGCGCAAGCGTTGCTGGTCTTGGTGCTCTGGCAGGGTCTTTTATACGTTCCCGAGCAGCGTAATCTTATCTATTATAATTGTTTTGTAACACTTATGCTTCTAATTTCGTTTAAACCGAAATTCCCTCATGAGAGTATTGTTACTTGTTGTTTTCTTGTCCTCGATTTATAATGTTTCTGCCCAACGAATGTATGGCGTTGTGTACAATCGAACTGGCGACCTCCTTCCATTTTCGTCTATTATCATTAAGGGAAGTTCGACAGGAGCAAGTGCGAATGAAAGAGGCAAGTTTTCTATAAAAGTAAATCCTGGTAGCTACACATTAGTTTGCCAGCACATTGGCTATGCATCCATGGAGAAATCAGTTTTGGTTACGGATGACACAGAAGTGATTTTTATCCTAGACGACCAAAAGCTCACCCTTGAAGATGTGCTTGTAAAAAGTAATGGTGAAGATCCTGCGTATGCCATCATTCGGAATGCAATAAAAAAAAGAATATTTTACGACAAGCAGGTAACGTCGTTCGCATGTGCGCTTTATGGAAAAGATATGATCAAGTTGCGCGCACTTCCTAAGAAAATCTTTGGTAAGAAAATTCCTTTAGATGATAGGAAGGGGATGGGGCTTGATTCTTCCGGGAAAGGAATTATCTATTTGTCGGAATCGGTTTCAAAAGTGTTTTTCGCTCAGCCTGACAAACTAAAATTGGAGGTTAATAGCAGCAGGGTAAGCGGCAGCGGGGGCTTTGGATTTACATTTCCCTCCTTTATTAGTTTGTACAAAAATAATGTAACAGTTTTTACCGATCGGTTTAACCCCAGAGGTTTTATTTCTCCCATCTCAGATGGAGCAATCAGCTTTTATAAGTTTAAGTTCCTTGGAAATTTCTGGGAAGATGGTAAGGCAGTAAATGTAATAAGGGTTACCCCACGCCGTACATACGAGCCTTTATTTTCTGGTATTATCAATATTACCGATGATGATTGGCGGATTCATAGTTTCGATCTTCTGCTTACTAAATCAGCTCAGCTCGAGATTCTTGATTCACTTCAAATAACCCAGCTATACGTACCCGTTAGTAAGGATTTGTGGCGGGTTAAAAATCAACTCCTTCATTTTAACTTTAACCAACTTGGTATTGACGCTCTCGGCGATTTTGTATCCGTTTATTCTAACTATAACCTTAGTCCCGGATTTGGCAAAAAGTTTTTTGACCGGGTGATTATCAAATATGATACGGCTGTAAATAGGCGTCCGCGCGTCTATTGGGACAGCATTCGTCCGGTTCCCCTGGAACATGATGAAGAAAAAGATTATGCAGTGAAAGACAGCATTTACCAATCAGAAAAAGACTCCATGCTTACAAGCCACAGCATCGACTCTCTTAATAAAAAACAAGGGCACGTTACCCTTCCAGGCATCTTCCTGAACGGGGTAAACAAGCGTCACTACAGTAAATCAAATGCATATTCGTGGGGCTTCGATCCGTTGTTACCCTTAATTGAATATAATAATCCCGAAGGTGTTGTGTTAAATGCCGGTGGTTTTTACAGCAGGTTTTCGAAAGCGCTCCGATCAAATATCCGGGTTGAACCTAATGTTAGGTATGGATTGAGTAATACACATCTTAATGCATCAGCTAACATTGTTATACGGAGCCGCGACTTCGGCAATAACATAAAGTTGAGAAGGCAAACAGTTGTTTTAAGTGGAGGCAAAAGGGTTTCAGAATTTAATAAAGGGAGTTCATTATCTCCGTTAATAAACAGTGTAGCAATCTTGCTTTACGGTAACAACTATATTAAAACATATGAAAATTACTACGGGCTCGTAAACTATAGCAAGGGTTACGAAAGTGGTTTGAGGTTTAGCATAAACGCATTATTCGAAAACCGATACCCCTTGGCAAACACAAGTTATTATACTTTTCAAAGAAAAAATAGTGTGCATATAACTGCCAATTACCCGGGTGAAGTAATTTCCCAGGATCAGAATCGACATCACCAGGCTGCTATACTATCCGTTTCTGCAATCTTTAAACCTGGACAGCGATATATTCAGTTTCCTTATTCAAAAATGGCCATCGGATCCAAGTACCCCACATTTTCTTTTGCTTACTCAAAGGGCTTATATGGGGTGCTTGGAAGTAATGTAGACTTTGATAAATGGAATTTTAGTATCTATGATGATAAAAATCTCAAACTAGCGGGCCTTCTAAAATATAGAATTTCCGTCGGTGGTTTCCTTAATAACAAAAAAGTTTTTATTCAGGACTACCAGCATTTCAATGGAAATCGTACGGTTGCTGCAAGCGAGTATGTAAATAGTTTTCAATTGGCTTCGTATTATCAAAACAGCACAACGACCTCTTTTTATTCTCTTGGTCATGTAGAACATCATTTCAATGGGCTGCTTACGAACAAGATTCCTCTTTTCAAAAGACTAAACTGGAACCTTGTTGCGGGCAGCAACGCCTTCTACGTTAACAAACAAAATAGCTATGTCGAGTTTTTTGCGGGGCTTGAAAATGTTCTAAAGGTTTTTCGTGTGGACTTTCTATCTGGTTATGAAAACGGGAAAAGGGGTTTAACAGGCATCCGGGTTGGGTCAGGAGGATTGGTAGGAAGCAGCATCCGCGGCGCCGGTATCGGAGGTAAACTAAGAGGGAATTTCACCGGTAACTTTTAAGATGATTAAAGTTTGCCGATAAGCCACTTAATAATCAGGGAATCTTTTTTTAACTTTGCAGATAATTTGGTTTGCCATGCAAGCATCCAATCAACGCAACCTGTCGATATTGGCTGGTCGAAGATTTTCCGCAGTGCGGAATCAAATATTTGATTTATGGCTGTTTTATACAACAGGATTTCACAAGCTGAATTAAAACAACGCTTGTATAATGAAACCAATCATCGCATAACGCTTTCCTTTTACCATTATTTTACTGTAACAGATCCCGTTGTATTTCGCGATGTACTCTACAAAGAATTTGAGGATCGCCAGGTTTTTGGACGAGTGTATATCGCATCTGAAGGCATAAATGCGCAAATCAGTGTACCCGAAACAAACCTTGAATCTTTCAAATCTTTTATGTCAACAAATGAAGCATTTAAAAACATTCGTCTCAATGTTGCGATAGATAATGACGGCAAGTCCTTTTGGGTATTGAAAATTAAGGTACGAAGCAAAATAGTAGCCGATGGAATTGATGATGACAGTTTTGACATGGCAAATAAAGGACGT
>JANXYS010000072.1 GCA_025355935.1 Chitinophagales bacterium
ATGTTAGTAAGGAACCCGAGACTGTAAAGGTTATTCGGATTTAGACCTCCAAACTCCATTATATGGCTTCCAGGATTAGAGTTATGGAAGCTAGTTCTCATAACATTGTCAGGGAATATCCCGGTATTATTGCCAGTTCTCATTCCGACACTCTGACCGCCATTCCATTGGTCAAGGAATTTCCAAGTGAAGTTTGTAAGAACATTAGCATCGTCTTTTATTCCGTTATAAACGTAGCCAGCAAACGGATATCCAAGATAATTATTCCAGGGTGCTGGCTGTGGAGTCGCTCCCTCAGGACCAAAGTTTAAGAATGCTGAGCGAACACTATTATCTGTGACTATAACGTTGAAACTTTTGCTAACACTTGCTCCAAAATTATCAGTAATCTGAACTGTTACCCCATAAACTCCAAGATTATCAGAGGTTGGATTTAAAGTGATAGTTCCGGCACCATTCCCAGTATTTAGAAAAGTGGCAAATGAAGGAAGGCCGATGATCGTTGTTGTAAGTACATCTCCCACGTCATCAGTGGCTGCGAAAGATACACTAGCCGCAGATCCTCCCTTAACGTTTACATCTGCAATGTTAGCTAATAGAGGGGCTTTGTTTAATGTAGTAACTGATACAACATTGCTGAAGCTAGACGCGCCTGCAGCATTAGTCGCTTGTACTTTATAGTAGTAAGTGGTCGAGCTAGCGACAGTATTGTCAATGTAACTAACGTCATTCGCATTTGATGCGCCTGGGTTGATAATCGTAAAGGGCCCCGCACTGTTGGTTGCTCTCGATACCAAATAGTTGGTTTCATTGTAGGCAATATCGTACCAGTCAAGTCGTACTGTACCGTTAGTCAAAGCTTGTGCAGTCAGATTTGTCGGAGTAACCGGAATAGACCCGTCATCAAAAGGTTTCTCCAAAACGATAGCATTTAATACACCGTATGGTGTTGCAGTTCCTTTGCTCATGTTTACAGTAATATTCCCTGAAGCATCCGGACTAACCGACGAGAATGTTACCGTATTAGTTTTGTTGTTGTCAACATAGAGAGGTTTTTGTATTCCATTAATCGCGTAAACGGTAGTGCCATTATTACCTAAGCCAGTCCAGGCACTGCTGCCGAACAAGGTTACATTGTATTTGGCAGTAGTAGTTAAACCAGTTAAATTAACGTTCACCGTTTCAGGGGCACCATAGACGCCAAACCAGAAATAATCTTTAATAACTGCATCAGGATAAACGCCAGAGTTATTTCCGGTCACTGCGCCGGCATCCCCTGCGTTCCAATTAGTTCCGAGAAACTGTAGGCCAACAGACGTCGATTGCCCACTACCATTTAGCAAATTATTTGTAGAAACGGAGGAAACATTGTTCCAGGGCGCAGGTGCGTTCGGACTAGTATACTTTGTGCTGATATACCATTTCTCAACGGTCGGCTCAACATTCGTTACGTTTATGACGAAATTTAATTGTTCCATTGCGCCAGACCCATCACTTACATTAAAGGTAACAGGATACACTCCGGCATTAGAATATCCTGGGGTTATTTTAAGGCTTGCTGAACCACTGCCATTGTCAGTTAAAGTGACAAAAGAAGGTGCGGTTCCTACGGACCAAACCAAAGTGCTGTTGCCATCTTGATCCGTTGCTGATAAAGCAAGAGTGGTTGAGGAATTTTCAAGTACAGTCTGGTTCGGAATGGGAACAATAACAGGAGTGTAGTTATTATTTACTGTTAGTGTGAAATTTAATTGAGCCGAACCGAGATTGCCGTCCTGTACATTTATCGAGATATTATAGACACCGAGGTCAGCAGAGGTTGGATTGAACTGGATATTTGCGACACCATTGCTAATATTTGTAAAGGTTGCAAAAGATGGCAATGGGTTAATAAAGGAGAAGGTTAGATTCTCACCATCAACATCAGTAGCTGAGATTGAGATTACTTTCTGAGAATTAAAACGCATCGTGGTATTTGGTACTGGATTGAAAACAGGAGGATTATCAGCTGTCCTCACCAGCAATATGGACGTAAATGCCGTCGTACCACCTACACCTTTAGCTCTTACTTTGTAATAATAATCACTATTAGCAAACAAGTTTGCATCAATATAAGATTTAGTTGCTCCTGCGCCGCCGCTAATGGTTGCTAATAACCTAAAGTTACTAGTATTTGAAGCCGACCTGTATAGTTCAAAAGCGGTCTCGTTAGTTGAATTATCATTAAACTGAAGATTAATGCTCGTGGTAGTTTTACTAGGTGATACAAGATTGGATGGTAAAGCGGGAAGTCCTGGAAGATCAAGTGTAGTATCTGCCGTGTAGGATTGATTCATCAACCCAACTACACCGTTGGCGTCGAGGGGTTCTTTCAAAATAATTACGTCATCAATCAACCCACCGTAATTAGTAGTAGTTGCTGCAGAGTTAAATGCAACCATTAGCGGCGGCGCAGGAGCAACTAAATCTTATATTGATGCAAACTTGTTTGCTAATAGTGATTATTATT
>JANXYS010000104.1 GCA_025355935.1 Chitinophagales bacterium
AGACAATATCGTATTCCACTCCATCATTTTTCCGGTGATGCTAAAGCTTCATGGAAATATCTTGCCTGATAACGTACCCAGTAATGAGTTCATGAATCTCGAAGGCGATAAAATGAGTACCAGTAGGGGATGGAGTATAGAAATGGATGAATACATCGCTGATTTTGTTAAGCCTGCAAATGGTGGTGATCAAATGGTAGATGCATTAAGGTATTATCTTACAGCCATCGCACCCGAAACTAAGGATAGTGAATTTACCTGGAAAGGATTCCAGGATGCTGTAAATAGTGAATTGGTAGCTGTATTTGGGAATTTTATTAATCGAACTTTTGTGTTGATGCATAAACTTTGCAAAGGCAAAGTTCCTCCATTTCATAGTAAAAATATCGATGATAGAGACCGCCAGCTGTTACAGGAAATTACAACAACAAAAGCGAGTATCGAAGGATTGATCGAGACCTATAAATTCAGGGATGCTTTATACGAGGTAATTGATCTTGCCCGTAAAGGAAACAGATACATGCAGGAAAAAGAACCATGGATTGTAGCGAGGCAATTAGATGACAGCGGAAACATCAGTGTGGTAGCTCAGGAGTCCATTGATAACTGTCTTCATATCTGCCTGCAGTTAAGCGCCAACCTGGCAATTTTCATTAATCCATTTTTACCGTTTGCTGCCAGGAAGATGATGCATATGATGAAGGTAGTAGACAAGATGCTGGAATGGGAAAACGCGGGGAAATCAAATTTGTTAAGTGTAGGTTATTCGCTGCGGGCACCAGAGTTACTTTTTAGAAAAATAGATGATGCCGAAGTTGCCGCACAATTAGAAAAACTAATTAATAAAAGAGAAAGCTCCAAAAAAATGAACGAAAATACAAGTGTAGACGTTACGGCGGCCGTGGCCGAACCTGTAAAGGAAGTGGTTATCAAACCCGTTATCCAGTTTGATGATTTTGCTAAGATTGACTTAAAAGTTGGCACTATTATCAGCGCATCCAAAGTAGAAAAAGCCGACAAGCTGTTGAGGCTTGAAATTGATATGGGATCCGAAATAAGGACGATCGTCAGCGGGATCGCTTTGCATTTTGCCCCCGAAGAAATTGTGGGAAAATCTGTAACAGTCGTGGCGAACCTTGCTCCCCGAAAAATGCGTGGTATCGAAAGTAACGGTATGATTTTAATGGCCGAAACTGCTGATGGGAAGCTGGTATTTGTAAATCCTGATGCTCCTGTGAATAACGGAAGCGGTGTAAGCTAAGTAATCTTCAATCAGCAGAAACTTTAAATTGACCGTTTAATCATTCGGGAATCTGCAGCTAGAATGAAATTTTCTGAGGATGGGTTATGACAAAAAAGTGCGGACTGCTAGTTTCTCTTTTGACCAATATCTCCCCGTTTAGACGACGACGAAAGTAGGCTGATTTCAGTATTTTAAGAACGTAGACACTCATTTAGTTTTTTTTAACAGTAGCCGACCTTGATTTTGGTCGGCTATTTGCATTTGTCTGGCAAAACGTTATACTATGAAAAAGATAAGTGTACTCATTGTATTAAGTACAATGTTAACTTCTATTGCTGTGGCACAGGATGTTGATATGTCATTAATACCGTATCGTTCAGGGGATAAATGGGGTTATTCATCTCCCGAAAAAAACATTCTCATTACCCCAAAATATGCTGAGACATCCTGGTTTTCCGAAGGATATGCCGCTGTACGGATTGGCAAAAAATGGGGCTATATCAACAAGGCCGGTAAGTTAGTAATCCCGGCAAAATATACAGTTGCAAAATCTTTTCGCAAGGGATACTTACCTAATGCTACTAAAAGTGGCGGGGACTCCATTCTTTTTGCCGGCGCTTCTCTAAAACCTAGTGGTTACGAAGTTTGTATAAATACTAAAGGTGTAACGTTGCCGAAATGCCCTGCCATCCCTGAGAATTCTGTAGCGCAAAATCAAATACCCATCCAATCTGTTGTAACTCAAAGAACCTATTCGGTGCCGAACAATAATGGATTATTTGATAAGATAGAAAATGATTATAAAATTGCAGGTAGTAATGAAACCTATTACATCGCGCAAAAAGGAGGGATGTATGGGGTATTCAATACAAAATTTGATACAATTGTGCCGTTTAACTTTAATAGAATTGAACTGCTGAATTCAGGTGATCACCAGTATTTGAAAGTTACGAAAGATGGTAAGTCAGGATTGGTTGCACCAGGCGGGTCCATAATAGTGAATCCTGAAAATACAAATTTAAAACTGGTTAATACTTCCGAAAATGTTGATTATGTCATCGTTCAGCGTGACGGTAAAACTTATGTAAAAGACATGAAAAACAATGATTTCATTTCAAAAGGCTATTCCGACATAGTTTATGACGATGGAGGGTTTATTGTAACCGCCGACAACAAACTTAAAGGATATTACTTTCTGAATAATACCTCTATCGCACCTAAATATACAGAAGTGAAAAGGGTCAATGGAGGGAAATATCTGCAGGTGAAAACCTTTGCTGGTAAGACCGGCTATATCAGTGCTGCGGGGAACGAATATTTTGTTGAATAGTTTTGGATTTTATATTAATCAGCTTCATGCCCTCGGGTATGAAGCTTTTTTTTGCATTGCCATCGACAGGTATTTATTTTTTTAGCCCTAAGACGGAAAACCTTAACTTCGATTTTAAGAATAGTTGTTTAACTAACTAATTTACGATTATGACAAACAGGATAATAAAAAAAGTGGCTGTACTGGGTAGTGGTGTGATGGGAAGCCGTATTGCGGCGCATTTTGCAGGTGTTGGATTGCAGGTCTTATTACTAGATATTTTGCCAAAAAACCTTCCAGCGGATGCCCCTCTTGCTGCCAGGAACAAAGTAGTTAATGATGCCCTCGCGGCAGCTGTAAAGTCAAACCCATCACCGCTTTTTACCAAAGATGTCCTGAAAAAAATTACTACCGGGAATTTCACAGATAACATGAAAGATATTGCTGCTTATGACTGGATCATTGAAGTAGTGGTTGAACGGCTCGATATTAAACAATCCGTTTTTACAGAAGTAGAGAAACACCGAAAGTCGGGAACCCTTATTACTTCAAATACTTCAGGCATACCCATTCATCTAATGGCAGAAGGAAGATCAGAAGATTTTAAGAAACATTTTTGCGGTACGCACTTTTTTAATCCACCAAGGTATTTGCGTTTACTTGAAATAATTCCAACTCCATATACCGATCCGTTGGTAATCGATTTTCTTATGCACTACGGAGATCTTTATCTTGGTAAAACTACTGTATTGGCCAAGGATACACCGGCGTTCATTGCTAATCGGGTGGGCGTGTTTGGGATGATGGCGATTATGAATAGTATGCAGAAACTGGGACTGGGCATAGACGAAATCGAGGCACTCACAGGTCCCATAATTGGCAGGCCCAAATCTGCAACTTTTCGTACAGCTGACGTAGTCGGTATTGATACACTAGTGAAAGTTGCAAATGGAGTTTCTGAAAATTGCCCTGACGACGAGGCTCGCGCGATATTTGATATCCCCGCGTGGCTTAATAAATTGATTGAGCATAACTGGCTGGGTGATAAGACCGGGCAGGGGTTTTTCAAAAAGGTAACAAGTGCCGACGGGATTAAGAGTATAGAAGTATTGAATCTCGAAACGATGGAATATCTACCGCGGGCAAAGCCAAAATTTGCCACGGTTGAAGCTGCCAGGCCTATTGAAGATCTTCCCGGTCGATTAAAAGTTCTTCTCGCCGGGACCGATAAAGCTGGGGACTTCTACCGCGATTTTCATTACGCTTTATTTTCCTATATAAGTCACCGCATTCCGGAAATTACGGAAGACATCTACCGGGTAGACGATGGTATGATGGCTGGGTTTGGCTGGGAAATCGGCGCTTTCGAAAGCTGGGATGTATTAGGCGTTGCTAAAACCGTAGATGCTATGAAGTTAGGAGGATATAGCGTCGCACCATGGGTTGAGGAGATGCTTTCCAGCGGAAACAAATCATTTTACAAGATCGAAGGTGGGAAGCGTTTCGTATACGACTATAATTCCAAAATTTATAAGCAACTACCGGGTGGTGACGCATTCATTGTGATGAAAAACTTTGCTGGCGAAACACTATGGAAGAACAGCGCGTGCAGGGCTTATCATCTGGGCGACGATGTAGTGGGCCTCGAGTGGTATACAAAAATGGGAAGTATTGGCGGTGAAGTTCTTGAGGGAATACAAAAAACAATTTCTCTTACAGAGGATAAATATAAAGGGCTTGTTATCGCTAACGATGGCGCAAACTTTAGTGCCGGTGCTAATGTTGCCATGATATTCATGCTTGCTGTTGAGCAGGACTATGATGAAATTGATATGGCCATCAGGATGTTTCAAAACACAATGATGCGGGTGCGGTATTCTTCAGTACCAGTAGTACTGGCACCCCATGGCCTTGCCCTCGGCGGCGGCTGTGAAATATGTCTTCATGCGGATAAGGTGATAGCAACCGCTGAAACGTACACCGGTCTGGTAGAAGTAGGTATCGGGGTAATACCCGGTGGCGGAGGTACAAAGGAATTTGTACTACGTGCCGCTGATGAGATGCATCATGGCGAACCTGAAACAATTACCCTGCAAAACCGATTTTTAAATATAGCAACCGCAAAAGTTGCCACCTCAGCTTTTGAGGCTTTCGAAATGGGAATTTACCGCAAAGGAATAGATGAAGTATGCATGAACCCTGGCCGGCGCATTGCGGACGCAAAAAGGGCCGTCATAAATTTATGGAAAGATGGATACACCATGCCTGTACAGCGGACCGATATAAAAGTTTTAGGGAGGAGTGGCTTGGGCGCACTATACGCGGGGATTAACGGCATGCACCGCGGCAGGTACGCAACTGATCACGATGTTACTGTAGCTAAGAAATTAGCTTACGTGATGTGTGGCGGCGATCTTAGCGAGCAAACACTTGTAAGTGAACAGTATCTCCTTGATCTCGAAAGAGAAGCCTTCCTGAGTCTGACGGCGGAGAAGAAAACACTTGAACGAATTCAGAATATTTTAAAAACCGGCAAGCCTCTTCGGAATTAATTTCCTTGACTGGCACCGGAAACAAGCATTTATAAAATGGGCATCGCAGAATTAGATGATTCAGTACGCCAGGTAACTCTTCATGCTACAATTGTATTGTATGGTAATGCCGCGAGTGAAGATCTTGCAATAGCTGTTGCTGCGGATATTCAATCGCACTGGAATGAACCACTTGCAGAAATTAAGATTAAAAGAGTAAACTATCGGGTAATTTTTGATATTACCGGCTTGCACGCCCCGCAATTACAGCCTCGGGAAGTTTACGAAAATGATAATGCATCCATCAATTACTTCCGTATAGAGGAAAAACTTGCCGGGAACATTTCATTTGTTGATGGATTGAACAGTAATACGGGAATGTTTCAACTAGATAACCTTCTTCATAATTCCACCACCGCATCTCATGAATTTGGCCATACCATTGGATTAGATCACCCAACCAATCTTGACATTCGAGGCCAGGGACAACCTGGCATCATGTTTCCACGCGGCACAATTGTAGATGCACAATATCAATATGATCCAAATGCTGCACCTCAAACAAACGGTGGTACATTAAATCCTTTTGTCCGGAAAGTGCTGCAATCCGACATCGATGATCTCCAATTTCAAACCCTCAGGTACAACAAAAGTGGGTTAGCCATGCTGGGTGATTTTTCATCGGTATGGCATGAGGCGCATTAGCCGCTGGATTTACCTTTCATAATATAATGTGAATAGCTGTTTAAAAAAATCTGTTATCTTGTCTTCAATAATTAAAGATTGAAATGGCAATACTAACTGTTGATTCCCTATCTAAAAATTACGGGAATTTAAAGGCACTCGATGCCGTAAGTTTTTCCGTTCCGCAAGGGAGTGTGTTTGGTATACTGGGTCCTAACGGAAGCGGTAAAACGACTCTTCTTGGAATTGTGATGAATGTACTTAACCCAAATTCCGGAACCTTTACATGGGGCCTGGGCGGTCCTTACACCAATGACACCCGCAAGCATATTGGCACGCTGTTAGAAACACCTAATTTCTATCCCTACCTGTCTGCTGAACAAAACCTTACTATTGCCGCCAGGATTAAAGGAAGAGGCGAAGACGATATTCATCGCGTACTAAAATTGGTAAATCTTTTTCAACGCAGAGATTCCGCTTTTAGTACTTTTTCACTGGGTATGAAACAAAGGCTGGCAATTGCTTCCACCCTTCTTGGCGATCCTTCCGTGCTGGTGTTTGATGAGCCAACTAACGGACTCGATCCCGCAGGGATTGCTGAAATTCGCGAGCTTATAACAAGTCTGAGCAACAACGGCAAAACTATAATCATGGCCAGTCATATCCTCGATGAGGTTGAAAAAGTTTGCACGCACGTAGCCATCATCCAAAAGGGAATACTTAAAAAAACCGGATCTGTAAAAGAAATTCTTGCCGGATCCACAAACGCAACCCCAACAATTATCGTTGAACTTAGCGCCCCTGATCTGAACGAACTCAAAGCTGTCATGGAGAGCTTCCCCGGAGTAACCAGTATTCGTCAACTTAGGAATGAGCTGATGCTTACTTGCAGTGTTGAAATTAACGGGGTAGCCATAAACCAACACTGTTTTCAACAGGGTATCACTCTGGAGAAGTTGAGCGTGAAAAAAACATCCCTAGAAGATAAATTTCTTGAAATAACCGGTACAAAAAGTGATAATTAAATTGAAGATAATACTATGTGGAATCTTTTTAAAATAGAGTGGCTAAAGATAAAGTCATATAAAACATTTTGGGTTTTATTCATGGGATTTATACTATTTTATCCCACAGCGTTCTACTTCATGGCTAATAAATATATGGAAACAACTTCCGGAACTATGGAGGGTAAGGTATTGAAGTCGATGCTTGAGGCTCCGTTTGTTTTCCCAAAAGTTTGGCACGCTGCGGGCTGGCTCGGCGGAATGTTTTTTATCCTGATTGGTATGCTTTTCATTCTTCTTATAACCAATGAAGTACAATACCGCACGCATCGTCAGAATATTATAGATGGATGGAGTCGTATGGATTTTCTTAAAGCAAAGTTTACGCTGGTAATATTTTTTATACTTATTTCTACGATCCTTGTGAGCATCACTGGATTGGTCACTGGCTTATTGTTTTCAGAAACGAGGGAAAATATCTATTCTCAATTTTACTTTGTCGGCTATTTCGCGCTTATGGCGCTGCTCTACCTCATGCTTGCTTTCCTGGTTGCCATTTTGATTAAACGGACGGGACTTTCCATTATCATATATTTTGCCATAGTATGCATCCTTGATAATGTGCTCTGGCTTGTATTCACTCTTAAGGGAAGTCAACTGGGTTACTTTATGCCTCTGGAAGCAGTAGATTCACTATTGGTAAATCCATTTAAACCACGGATGATGGAAAAAAGAACTGTTGAGGATTATACCCTGATACTTGCAGCTATTGCCTATATATCAGTATACAGTTTTGTAATTATCAGGTATTTCAAAAAAGCAGATCTTAAAACTTAATTCTTGTTTGCAAGCCGGGTTAAAGCAGCTTCTAAACTGGGGTAGAGGAATTGAAAGCCCGCAGCTTTAATCTTTGTGCAACTTACTGTCGCACTTTTCAGAATTTCTGTACTTCGCTGTCCCAGCATTGCTTTAAGAATGAAGATCGGAACGTGGGCAATTATGAAATTTTTTCCTTTGAAAATTTGTGCCATCTGTACTATAAAACTTGCGTTAGTAACAGGTGACGGAGCCACGGCATTATAGCTGCCGCTCATCGTGTTATTTTCAATAGCATGCAAAAAAATCCGGCATACATCGTCTATATGAATCCAGCTGATGTATTGGCGCCCACTACCAAGAACCGCAGCTGTTCCGAATTTTAATGGTTTTAAAAACTCCACAAGTGCGCCCCCTCGATCGCTCAACAAAATACCTATCCTGATCTTACATACGCGTACTCCTGAATTTTCGGCCTCGGTGATGGATGCTTCCCATAGCTTGCATGTTTTTCCCAGGAAACCAGGATCAGAGGGGTCATCCTCCGTAAATGCTTTGTTCTTTAATTTATCTTCCCCGTACCAGCCAATCGCAGATGCGCTCACAATGGTTTGAACTTTATGATTAATTTTCTTAAGAGTATCAGAAATTAGTCGACTGCTCTCGGTCCGGCTTTCTAGAATTTCTTTCTTGTAGTCCGCACTCCATTTTTTATCCATTACACCTGCCCCTGCCAGGTGAATAATATGATCTGCTTTTTGTAAGGCGGCGACATCTATATAGTTGTCTTTAACATTCCATGCTGCGTATGAAATGTTTGCGGCCGGCGATTTTCCATTTAGGCTGCGGGTGAGTATGATAACGTCGTAACCATTTGCCGTTAGGAAACCCGTCATAGCTGTGCCCAGCAGGCCTGTTCCACCAGTGATTAATATTGTTGACATATACATTTGATTAATAGTGAAATGAAAACAAACTACAGGCTGTAATGTTTAAGAATTTGAAAGTAAAAGATTTTTAATCGTAAATTTATCGAAACATATATTAAATGAAGACTATCTTATTCTTGTTGTTGTTTTCTACTGCTTTGGTAAATGCAGTTTTTGCGCAAGAGGTTACCTACTCAGAAACGATTAAAGAGGATAACCGGAATATGAATTTTGAAATATTGGGAAACTTTAATGGAAAGTATATTATTTATAAAAACGTGCAACACAAGCACCGGTTAACCCTGTATGATCGCAGCATGAAAGTATTGGAGGACATTAAACTCAACTTTATATCTGATAAAACATTCAATGTTGATTTTATTACCTACCCTGATTATTTTTTACTGATATACCAGTTTCAAAAAGGGAATAATATTTATTGTAATGCCGCGAAGATCGATGGTACAGGGCATATCGTAGGCTCGGAGATTGGCCTCGATACTACTAAAATAAGTTTTTGGGCAGATAATAAGATTTACTTTCTAACAAATAGCGAAGACAAACAAAAAATCCTTTTGTACAGGATGCTGCGCAAAAATGACAGCTTCACCCTTTCGACCACATTGTTTAATGCAGCTCTGGTTAAACTTGCCAAAACATCTCAAGTGTTTGATTATAACGAGCGGCGGGAAACCTACGGTGACCTGGAGGTTGACAATGAAGGAACTTACTACTATATAAAGGAAACAAGCCGAAACCGGAATGATTATACCAACCAACTCCAGTTCTTTTATCATAAGCAACATGCCGACTCGACCTTTACTACTAGTATACCTCTGCACGATCATTTTGTTGATGATGTTAAGTTGAAGATTGATAATTTGAACAGGCGACTGTTTATAAATGCTTTTTCATATAAAAGAAGCGCCGGCCCGGTTGAAGGGCTTTTTACAGTAGTCATTGACAAAGAAAATTTTAGTGAAAGTCAGCGTGCTCTTAATTTATTTGACGACAGTTTACGCACCAAGCTTACAGACCGTAGCGACTGGCGTACCGCTTTTGATAATTTTTACATAAGGAATATTGTTCTAAAAAAGGACAGTGGGATATTGGTAAACATGGAACAATATTTTACGCAAAATCGCGGATATAACAATTCAGCTTTTAACCGGGGTTATTACTATGACCCGTTTCCATACTCCTACGGTACGCCCGGGTACTATCGTTTTCAGCGAAGTTATTATGATTACTACGGCTCAAACAATTACAGAACAGGACGAGATGTGTTATATAATTATAGCGACTTGCTGATTTTTAACTTTACCAAGGATCTTAAACTGAAGTGGAATAACATCATTAATAAAAAACAAAATGATGTTGAAACAGATAATTTTCTCTCCTATGCTACGTTAAACATGGGAAGCGAAATCCATTATTTATTTGTTGATAAAAACAAACAGGTAATAAGCGATTTTGCTTTGCAGCAAGATGGTTTTATTAAACGTTATGCTACCATCAAGAGCGGGGAGGTAGGTTATACATTTATGCCACGACTCTTAAAACAAGTAAGTGCTCGCCAGGTAATTGTTCCATGCCAGTTCAGGAACTATATTGCCTTTGCAAAAATTGATTTCTCTATGAATCCATAATTTATCCCGCAATAATTAAACGAAGTGATCGCGACCTTTAAAGCCAATAATCCCTACAATAACTTCCTGCTCTTTATCTACGGTGTCATTCTTAAGTTTACCCTTTTCCTTAAGCCAACGATACCTCAGCTGCAGCCATCTGATGGGATGCTTTATAAATACCTGCTTTTATTTTTAAAACCTATAGGCACGGGCGCTCCTGTTATTTATGGTTTTTTGGCTTACGCATTATTATTTGTACAGGCAATAAGTTTTAATGCTATCGTAAACACTCAACGAATGCTCCAAAAGCCGACTTACCTGATCGGGATGAGCTACCTACTTCTAACTTCCCTGTTTAGCGATTGGTCCAGTTTTTCTTCTCCCCTCATCGTTAATACGGTTTTAATACTTGTTTGGTCTAAATTGTGCAAACTACATAATGACCCTTCGCCTAAAACGAGTATTTTTAATATTGGATTAGCTATTGGGGCTACCGCGTTTTTCTATTTCCCTGCGTTAATTTTTATCCTGCTTGCGTTATTTGGGTTAGCGGTTGCGAGGCCGTTTAAAATGACGGAATGGCTAATGGTTTTTGTCGGGGTATCCACACCCTTTTATTTTTTCGGTTCCTGGTTGTTTCTGACTAATAATTATAAATTTTATCATTTACCGGCTGCAACGATTTCGCTACCTGTGCTTTATCAAACAAGATGGGCAATTGTAGCAATTATCCTTGTGTTAATCTGCCTTTTCCTTGGATTTGCCTTCATACAGAATAACTTGCGGCGCCAGGTTGTTCAAACACGCAAAAGTTGGCAATTGGTATATTTATACCTTGTAGTGGCGGCTTTTATCCCTTTTTTAAGTAACAGTACAGGATTTAGTAACTGGATATTAATGGCGGTCCCTGTATCAATGATTATGGCATGTGCGTTATTTTATCCTGAAAAACGATGGTTTCCACTTTCTATGCATTGGGCAATGGTTTTGGTAGCTTTGGCAATAAGCTATTTCTTCCCGTAAAAGTGCGCTCCTAAGTGTACATTTGCAGTTTAAAACATAAATTAATTTCTATGAAATTCGGCGTGGTTGTCTTCCCTGGATCTAATTGCGACCGGGATATGATTGGGGCATTGAGTAATGATCTTCAGCAGGAAGTTATACAACTATGGCATAAGGATAAAGATCTGAGTGCCTTTTCCCCGGAGGATTGTATTGTATTGCCCGGCGGATTTAGTTATGGTGATTATTTAAGATGTGGCGCTATAGCGCGCTTCAGCCCTATGATGAAATCAGTGATTGAGTTCGCTAATGGGGGAGGCAAAGTTCTCGGAGTTTGTAATGGGTTTCAAATTCTATGTGAAAGTGGGTTGCTGCCGGGCGCCTTGCTCCGGAATGCAAAACAACAGTTTGTTTGTAAAAATGTTTTTATTAAAGAGGAGGATGGTACCGAGCCATTAATGATTCCAATTGCCCATGGCGAGGGTAGATATTTTGCAACAGATGAAACACTCAGTGAACTTACGATGAATCACCAGGTGTTGTACCGTTACTGCGATATGAATGGACAGGAAGCAGGTGCTAACCCGAATGGGGCAGTAGGAAATATAGCAGGAATCTGTAATGAAAAAAGAAACGTAATTGGTATGATGCCGCATCCTGAGAGAGCTTGCAACGAAGTGTTAAAGAACACAGATGGCCGAAGAGTATTTAGTCATCTTTTCGGTATTTCTTAATGAAACTTGGCAAGGTTTAACACAGTAGGTTTTTACTTAAATCAACTTAACTAATCAAAGAATAAAATATAAAAATGAAAAAAACATCGCTTTTACTTGTTCTTTTCTTCTCGTTTTTATCGGGACTTTTCGCTCAAATAGAAAATCCGGTAAAATGGACATATACTTCTAAAAAAACAGGCGAAAAGACTTACGATTTGCATATAACTGCAACCCTTGAACCTAAATGGCATATATATGCCCAGGTTGCAGGCGAAGGACCTGAACCAACTACTTTTAGTTTTGCAAAAAACCCTTTGATAAAATTTGAGGGATCTGTGAAAGAAGAAGGGAAACTTGTTAAGGAGTATGATCCCAACTTCAAGTCAACTTTAATGTATTATGGAAACAGTGTTACTTTTATACAAAAGATTAAAGTTAAATCAGCGGCTACCACTGTTGTAAAAGGAGAGGTGACCTACATGGTCTGTAACGATAAAAAATGTTTGCCGCCAAAAAGCTTTCCTTTCACCATAAAGGTGGCTACAAAATAATTTACCACAAACCTTATCCCGATTTATTCGGGATTTTTTTAAATATTTTTTATGCTAAAAAGAAGTTTCACTCTTGTTTTAATTATTGTAGCTTCTTTTTTTGTTAATCGTGTAAATGCCCAGGATAGTTCTATCATTACATGGAAAACCGATGTGAAAAAAACAGGTGATGGGAAATACGAGTTACTATTTACAGGCGATATTAAAAAAGGTTGGCATGTATATCCGCAAGAATATGCATTGCAGGAATTGGAAGGGATAGTATTGACTGACGAAGATAGCACGACAACTTACAGTAATCGCGAATTTTTAAGCAAATCCAATCCAATAAAAGATGCCATTTTCGATAACAAGGAAATAATGGCAACGACGGGGCAGGTGATCTTTAAGCAAACACTGATGGTAACTGGAGCCCCACCTGCAAGAGTAAGAATTAAAATTGGGTATAATGTAGCTGATAACAGCAATTTCATTCCTTCTGAAGAGCTCTTATCTGTTTCCCTGAATGGCACCGAAAAAGTTTCTGCAAACAGGATATTGATCCCCACCATTGATCTAAATAATCCTAGTACTAACTGCGGTGCATCGTCTTCCTCTGCGTCTGGAGATACGAAATCAAAAGGCTTGCTAAATTTATTCCTTCTGGGCTTCCTCGGGGGTTTGGTAGCTTTATTGACCCCCTGTGTTTTTCCGATGATCCCTCTAACAGTGTCTTTCTTCACTAAAAAGGCACAAAGCAAGAAGGCAGGAATATTCAATGCGTTTCTGTACGGGTTTTTTATATTTCTTATCTACGTTTTGCTAAGTTTACCGTTTCATTTTCTGGACAAACTTAACCCTGAAATCTTAAATAATATTTCTACCAACGTATTTCTTAACGTGTTTTTCTTTGTCATCTTTATTGTTTTCGCACTTTCTTTTTTTGGTCTTTACGAGATAACCTTGCCAAGTAGCATGAGCAATAATACCGATAGTAAAGCTGGAGCCGGAAATGTAATTGGGATCTTTTTTATGGCGTTAACGCTTGCACTGGTTTCCTTTTCCTGTACCGGTCCTATCCTTGGTTCTCTATTAGCGGGATCGTTAACAGCTGATGGAGGAGCCATGCAGCTGACGAGTGGCATGGCAGGTTTCGGCCTTGCACTGGCATTACCTTTTGCATTATTTGCCCTGTTTCCAAACTTGCTCAATTCATTACCAAAGTCAGGCGGATGGCTTACCACTGTGAAAGTGGTGCTGGGTTTCATTGAGCTCGCGTTAGCTTTTAAATTCCTTTCAAATGCTGATCTGGTAGAACACTGGGGTTTTTTAAAGCGGGAGATATTCATCGGGATATGGGTTGTTATCGGGCTTTGCCTTTCGCTATATTTATTCGGGCTGTTAAAGTTTAAACATGATTCTCCCATCAAAAAACTTCCTACCGTTCGCGTAGTGCTTGGCTTCATCACCCTCGCCTTTACAATTTACCTTATGCCCGGACTTACCAATACGAAGTACGCAAATCTTAAACTTATTAGTGGCTTCCCGCCTCCGCTGTACTATAGTGTTTATAAATCAGGCCACGATTGTATACTCGATCTTAATTGCACCAGGGATTACGAGGAAGGCTTAAAAATGTCAAAAGAGCAACACAAGCCTATGCTGCTCGACTTCACAGGCTATGCCTGCGTAAATTGCCGGCGCATGGAAGAAAACGTGTGGAGTCAGCCCGCCGTTTACAAGGTTATGAAAGAAAACTTTATCATCGTTTCGCTGTATGTAGATGATAAAAAGAAATTATCTGCGGCCGACCAGTTTACATATACCGGCAAAGACGGATCCACCAAAGAAATTGTAACTGTGGGTGATAAATGGGCAACTTTTGAAACTGAAAACTTTAAAAACAATGCTCAGCCTCTATATGCAATCTTAAATTCCGGCGAACAGTTGCTAACCCATCCCGTTGGCTATGTGCCGTCTGCGAGCGAGTATAAGCAATGGCTGGAGTGTGGGCTTGCTGCATTTAATAAAAAATAATCTTGAGCAGGACTCTATTGAATAAAAAAACTTCGCTTATTATCTAAGCGAAGTTTTAATTTGGGGGGTATTGGAGACCCTTGTTATACTATTATAAAGCGATCTGCTTTTCAGTCATCATTTTGCGAAGGTTAATTAGGCCATAACGCATACGCCCAAGCGCGGTATTAATGCTACAGTTTGTAAGCGCAGAAATTTCTTTAAAGCTAAGATCAGCATAATGACGCATGATAATTACTTCACGCTGATCCTCTGGTAACATATCGATCATTTTGCGAACTTTCTCATGACTCTGTTCAGCCATCATTTTCTGGTCGATTCCGGCTTCTGAAAAATTCAATACTTCAAAAATGTCACGGTCATCACTGGTTTTGATCTGTGGACTACGTTTTACCTTGCGGAAATGATCAACACAAAGGTTATGCGCTATGCGCATTGCCCATGGTAAAAATTTTCCTTCATCAGTATAACGTCCACCACGCAGCGTATCGATGATACGAATGAATACATCCTGGAAGATGTCTTCGGCTAGGTATTTGTCCTTCACCAAAAGATAAATAGATGTGTGGATTTTGTCTTTGTAACGAACTACAAGTGTGGAGAGTGCGTTTGCGTCGCCATCCATGTAAAGATGTACGAGCTGTTGGTCAGTCAGGTTGTTGAGAAATTTCATAACTTCTACTGGTTTTTGTTGGTTTAGGACTTAATTGTTTGGAACCAATAAAAGTTGTTTGCGTAGAAGTCTGATAGATAGGCTTTTTCGGCTTTTCACTTAATTGGATATTGGACTGTGAAAATAGTGATAAATTTTAATTTACCAAATATTTTTCATTTTTTTTTTAAAGTATTTTATTGTAGTACTTTTTCTAGGCTTAAAAATCAATCAACAATTCTCTTCGATTGAGACTGCTTTTTGTGAATAATCTCACATTTTCAACCGTCGCAAATTCTTACTTCGTAATTTTACAGACAACACTATGCAAGTAAAACTTTCTCCTAAAAAAATAGTAAGGCCAGCCAAAGAACCCGGAAATAATATATTTATAAAAGGCGCCCGCGTTCATAATCTTAAAGACATTACAGTTACAATTCCGCGGAATAAGTTGGTGGTAGTAACCGGGGTATCAGGCTCAGGAAAATCCTCCCTAACTGTCGACACTTTATTTGCCGAAGGTCAGCGGAGGTATGCAGAAAGCTTAAGCGCATACGCTCGCCAGTTCATGCAACGGATGAATAAGCCGGATGTAGATTATATAAAAGGACTTTGCCCGGCGATTGCAATTGAACAAAAAGTTATAACCCGCACGCCGCGTAGCACAGTGGGCAGTATGACCGAAATTTACGACTATCTCAGGTTACTTTTTGCCCGCGCAGGTAAAACACTTTCACCAGTAAGTGGCCGCGAAGTAAAAAAAGATGATGTAGCTGATGTTATAAAGACCATACAAGATTGTAAGGAAGGGGACAAGGTACTCATCCTGGCGGCTTTTAAAAGTCACGCTAATCGTGAAGTAAAAGAGGAGTTAAATATTCTATTGCAAAAAGGCTTTTCACGTTTATACAGTAAGGGGAAAATATTAAGGATAGAAGAGATGCTAGAAGAAAAAAAATTAAATCTTCCGGCATCAGCTTCCATTCTTATCGACAGGATAATTAAAAAAGAATTTGATGAAGATGACCTGCACCGCCTCTCCGATTCAATAGGAACTGCATTCTACGAGGGCGAAGGAGTAATGGAGTTAGAAGTTAATGACAAAAAAAAATTACCCTTCAGTAACAAGTTTGAATTAGACGGAATTCAATTTGAAGAGCCGGTTCCTAATTTATTTTCATTTAATAATCCTTTCGGGGCGTGTCCAACCTGTGAAGGATTTTCGATGATCCTGGGCATTGATCCAGACCTGATTATTCCCGACAAAAGATTAAGTCTTTACGAGGGTGCGGTAGCTCCATGGAAGGGTGAAAAACTCGGCGAATGGAAAGAGGCGTTTATTCGGGCTGCTAAACGTTTTGATTTTCCAATACATAAGCCCATCATGGATCTTTCGAAAGAACAACTGGATGCATTGTGGAAGGGAAATAATTATGCGAACGGCATTAATGATTTTTTTAAAGAAGTTGAACAAAATTTATATAAAGTACAATATCGTGTTTTGCTCAGTCGCTACCGCGGAAGAACCTTGTGTACTGATTGCGAAGGCTACCGTCTTCGGAAGGAAGCATTGTATGTGAAAGTTGGTACCCGGCATATCGGTGAGCTGTGTGAAATGCCGGTAAAAGATTTGAAGACATGGTTCGACGGCTTGAAGCTGGGTAAATATGATGAGCAGGTTGCCAAACGAATTCTTCTTGAAATTCATAACCGTATTAAAACACTAATGGATGTTGGTTTAGGTTATCTTACTTTAAACCGTCTTGCTAATTCTTTAAGCGGGGGAGAGAGCCAGCGTATTCAGCTTACCAGGAGTTTGGGCAGTAACCTTACCAATTCACTTTATATACTCGATGAACCCAGCATTGGCCTTCACAGTCGCGATACCGAGCGGCTTATAGTAGTATTGAAGGAACTTCGCGACTTGGGTAATACGGTTGTTGTTGTAGAACATGATGAGTTGATGATGCGCGAGGCGGATCATATTATTGATATGGGTCCCTTTGCGAGCCACCTCGGCGGCGAGGTAGTTGCCGAGGGTAATTATGATGAACTTATT
>JANXYS010000121.1 GCA_025355935.1 Chitinophagales bacterium
AATGGGTACTTGATGAACTTTTAATGACCTGGCCTATTGATATTTTAATTGAGAAAATTATTTATCCATTTCTAAAGCTAACTAAGTTGCTGTGGATAGGCCATAAACTTAGCGAAGAGCATCTAGTGGTAACCGCTACCAGGAAAAAGCTTATCCTGGCAATTGAAAGTAGTAAAGCCTGCGATTTAAACACCCGCGTTGTTATTTTATTTCTTCCTGATTCAAACCAGTTGGACCTAGGTTTATTATATAGTAACTTTTATTTAAAAAGTAATGGTATACACGTAATCTACTTAGGTAATGATGTTTCAGTTCAAAACCTTAAGAGCATTATTTATTCTTCTTCGCCTGCTTTTATATTTACTTACTTACACCCGCATTATCATTTTGGGGTGGACAAACTTTCGGAGTGTATAAATACATATTCACCGGAGACAAAATTGGTGATAGGAAGTTATTCCGGGTGTTCGGCTCTTTACAGCCAAAAAAACGTTCTCCATTTGCCCTTTAACGCAGCGCTTGAATTTCTGCGGGATAACACCTGTTAATTAGTACCAACTTCCAGGCCGCGGTCGGCACGTGACGATCTATCTTTGCAGCTACACTGACCGAGAACTAAGCCCAAGCTAAGCTAAGGTTGAGCGCTGTCGTGCGCCTAATACCCTTACTGGAATTTTCCCTGTTGCCTTACTAAGGTTATTAAATGGCTTTGTCTAAACAAGATATGCGCATCTATCAACTTTCATACTTAAGTAGCTTGCTATCCCCCAAAGCCACTCTTTATTTTCCACACTTGTTCATAATAATGGCAGATAATGTCTGTCATCTCTGGACAAAAATACGGTTTGATTATTGGGCTTATACCTATACCTCCGAAACGTTGACATTTTCAAAACCTATTTTTTCATTTTAAAAAAACAATGTTATGTCCAACGAACATTTCGACAAAAAAATTCTAAACGCTGGAATATTTCCGGCAGCCGGCATGCCCCGGCGAAAATTTCTAACCGTGGCCGGGTTATCGGCAGGTAGTTTAATGTTTGCGGCTTCCTGCAAAAAAGAATTGGGGGATGACCCGCAACTTACGTCTGAAGCGCATTCACTTGGAGGAGGAAGTGATGGTGGGAAGGCTGTGGTTAATCTGGGATCTGGTGATACCGGAATATTAAATTATGCTTACGCACTTGAGCAGCTGGAGGCAGCATTTTACATCCAGGTGTTAGCGACTCCCTACAGTGGTATCTCAGACAAGGAAATGGAGTACTTGACCGATGTGCGAGATCACGAGATAGCACACCGCGAATGGTTTAAAAATGTTTTAGGTAACGCCCGTATTGGTGGACTAATTCCAAATTTTACCTCAATTGATTTTAGCAGCAGGGCAAGTGTTCTGGGTACGGCTAAAGCACTGGAAGACACAGGAGTGTCGGCTTACAATGGTGCAGGTGAGCTATTACAGAGCGCAACCTATTTGTTGTACGCAGGTAAAATTGTTTCAGTAGAAGCAAGGCATGCCGCGGCGATCAGGGATATGCTGAGCTACGGTAGTTTTGCTGACAGCACTGCAGTAAATTCGATGGGTCTGGACCTATACCGGACTCCTCCAGAGGTACTTGCCATTGCGAGCAATTTTACGTACACTAAAATTATTTCAAAAAATTTACCAACCTCTTAAAAATTACTAGCATGAATCTTCACAATATAATCGAAGAAATAGAAAAAACTGACCCCGAAGTATATGAGCGCCTTGATGGCCGACGGGAGGTGTTAAAAAAACTGACGTCATATTCAGGAAAAATCGCGCTTGCCGGAGTCCCGATTGCATTGGCAACAATGTTTCAGAAGTCATATGGTCAGACAGGTACTTCGCAAATCATCGATGTGCTGAATTTTGCACTTACACTGGAATACCTCGAATCTGAATTCTATGTTCGTGGTCTTGCCGCAGCAGGATTGATTGCTGCTGTTGACAGACCTGCTTTTGAAACCATAAGCACACACGAAACCGAACACGTTCAGTTTCTGCGGGATACAATTCTTGCACTCGGTGGAATGCCGGTTGCAAAACCAAATTTCGACTACACTGCTGGAGGCGGTAGCATGACTGGACCATTTGCCGACGTGTTCACTAATTATGCTACTTATCTTGCCGTATCCCAAACTTTTGAAGATACAGGAGTAAGGGCATATAAAGGACAAGCAGCTAACCTGATTAGCAGCAATGAAATTTTACGTGCTGCTTTGAGAATTCACTCAGTTGAAGCACGGCACGCTGCGCACGTTCGCGAAATTCGGAGGAGAAATGGCTTATTGGTGCCTGCAGGCGTGCTTTTGCAGCCCTGGATTACCTTAAATCAAAGCGGAATAGCTACACCGTTAGTCCAGCCCAGTTATAATGGAGAAGAACTTACTACTCAAGCTGGAGTAAATGTAGTAGGTATTAATGGCTTCGCAATAACAGCGGAAGATGCAAGTGAAGCATTTGACGAGCCATTGACCAAGCAACAAGTACTTACTATAGTTAAACCTTTTATTGCTGCCTAAGTTTCCAAAGTGTCAAATACCGGGCTTATTGTTAAAAGTGGGTCCGGTATTTGTTCTATGAAAGTTGTCAAACGATAACAATCATGTCCGCGACATAAAGAATTCATTTTTTACATGGCAAAAGGGCAGCCCCCGTAAGCCACAAAAATTTTAAAATATGAAAAGAGTACTAATTATTGCCCTTGCCTGCTCATTAAGCGGCGCGGCTTTCGCCCAGGAAAAAATGGACAAAAAGATGGATGCGAAAATGGATCACAAGATGGATCACAAGATGGACCACAAAATGGACATGAAAAAAGACTGCGTCATGATGAAAAACGGCAAGATGATGATGATGAAAGATGGTAAGATGATGAAGATGGATAAGGACATGACCATGACTGACGGCACCGTATGCATGATGGACGGGACCTGCAAGATGAAAGATGGAAAAACGATGAAGATGAAGAACGGTGACAAATGCTACATGGACGGCTCTATGGGGATGATGAAAATGAAGAAGGGTATGAAGCATAAGATGTAATACGAATTCAATTATTAGTTGACCACTGACTAAATGGATAGCAACATCTCCGCGGAACCAATGAGCGTTTGCGGAGTATGTTAAGCCTTCATTAAGTCGGTGGTTTCTTTTTGAAACGTGGCCTAACATTAACAATTCCTCCTGAAACATATACCCTTTCGTGACGCTTTCGTGATACTTAAAAAATAGCTTTGTATCATGAAAAAGATGAAAATAATCTTGTTTGCAACCGTTGCGATATTCGCTGCCAGTTGCCTCAGTGCGCAAAGCAAAAAGTATCCTTCTCCTCAAACAGCAACGGCTAAAACACTTTACCCGGTCCAGCATACAGAAGCGGAGTGGAAAGCAAGGTTAACACCCGTTCAATATACCATACTACGTAACGAAGGAACCGAACGAGCATTCTCGGGTAAATACAATCATTTCTATGAAAAAGGGACTTACTATTCCGCCGCCTCATTGCAACCGGTTTTCAGTTCAGATACTAAATTTGATTCAGGTACCGGATGGCCAAGCTTCTATGCAACCATAAGTCCCGACGCCGTTAGACTGGTTGTGGATAATAGTGATGGTGACGTTCGAATGGCAGTTGTTGATAGTAAAACAGGTTCGCACCTGGGGCATGTGTTCAACGACGGCCCCGCCCCGACAGGAAAACGATATTGCATGAACTCCGCCGCGCTTATTTTTGTCCCCGCCGGAGGACCCGCACCAGTAAAAGCTAATTAGCATTCTCAATAGCAGGTGTGGCGAAGTACAAGAAGTTTGCCAACCCAGATCATTGTTACAGCGATTGAGCGGCTTTTACGTCCCGGTATTTAATGTTTACTAACAAGCACTGCTTCGAATAAAGCTTTAGCATTTAAATGAATTACTATGAAATTGATTTTCGTTTCTTTATTAGTATTATCATCCTATTTCAGCCTGTATGCCCAAACTAATTCAGGTAATTTTCCGGTTGGGACGGGTAAACCTGGGGCAAACGAAGCCGTCGCAACTTTTTCAGAAGGATGCTTCTGGCATGCCGAAATTGTTTTTCAGAGCCTGGCCGGCGTAAGAGATGCAGTATCGGGTTACTCGGGTGGTAACAATACAAGTCCTACATACGAAAAGGTTGCATCTGGCGCAACCGGCCATGCGGAGACAGTACAGGTGTATTATGACCCTTCAAAAATATCTTATGAAACTCTGGTAAAAGCCTTCTTCGCAAGCCAGGATCCCACGAGCTTGAACAGGCAAGGAAATGATGTTGGAACGGAGTACCGGTCGATCGCCTTTTACCGAGATGCGAAAGAAAAGAAGATCCTTGAGTCAGAAATAAAAAGACTGACGGACCTGAAAATTTTTAAGAATAAAATCGTAACCGAAGTGCTCCCTTTCAAGAAATTTTACCCCGCCGAGTCTTACCACCAGGAGTACATTCATAATAATCCCAACAGCAGTTACGTTCGAAATGTATCCATCCCTGATTTTATAAAATTTAAAAGCAAATTTAAAACGCAGTACAAAAATTAATCTGCGGTTTATAACAGCTATAGGACCATATAAGAATTAGATGTCCTAAAATTTAGGTATCCCGCAGGAACCATGTTAATACATGCTGCATCCACGAACTAATTTTTACCAAATATGAAGAAGCTACTTTTATTCCCGGCAACGTTTGCTTTTATCATCGGATGTATGTCTTTCAATGCGAATAAAGAAATTCCGGAATCGAAATCAATCTCAGCCGGCATTTTTAAACCGATTGCCGTTATAGAATTGTTCACCTCGCAGGGATGCTCGAGTTGCCCTTCAGCAGACAAGCTACTTGCACAAACTATCAAAACTGCTGCGACTGATGCCAGGGAGATATTTGCTCTCTCATTTCATGTGGACTATTGGAACCGTCTTGGCTGGAAAGACCCTTTTAGTGCCCCGGAGTTTTCTGCAAGGCAAAGAAATTATGCGCAAAAGCTTAGCTCAAACTCAGTGTATACCCCGCAAATGATTGTAAATGGTAAGATGGAGTTTGTTGGATCAGATGAAGCGAAATTAAAAAACGCACTGGACAAAAGTTTGAGCACTGCCCCTATGGCGGCTTTCAACATCCTTTCAGCATCAATAACACCCGGCGCGCCGATTAAAGTCAGATATACAGTGGAAGGAGATTTCGAAAGTTCAGTGATCAATTTTGCGTTAGTTTCTCAGCGGGAAACAACTTCTATTAAGCGCGGCGAAAATGAAGGAATTACACTTACCAACGAACATGTGGTGAGGCAATTTCTATCTATACCTGCAACAGCAAATGGCGAAATTAGCTTTAGCAATATGCCTACTCCTTCGAAAGATAATGTGGCGATTGTGGCGTATATACAAAACCCGGTCAATTTGAAGATTATTGGCGCTGCCCGCGCCGACTTCCAATAAACCAAACCCCCGCTCATGAGAATACTCCTATTTACCTGCTGCCTCTTTTTTTTTATTTCATGTAAAAAAGAAATGCTTGTGGAGCCAATGGCCATTCGAGTTGAGCAGCCTGCCCCTTTTTCGGAGGCCGCTTACAACATGACCATTACGCTCAACTAGCAAGCCCCGAAGTTCGCTGTTCCTGCCGGAGTACATGTAACTACCATCATCGGGATGGTACATTCGAAAGATACTTTATTGTGGTCGGGTGGCCGTTTAGCAACAAAGGGCCTCGAGGATGTTGCCGAAATAGGGAACATAACTAATTTAAATTTTGAACTAGATGCGATTATCGCGAAAAGAAAAGGCCTGAGCAGATTTAGTATCCCTCCCCCACCGGTAACCGGGAGTACCGCAATTGATCTTACTTTCAACACAAACTATACGCGGTTAAGTTTCGCTTCCATGATCGCGCCCTCTCCTGATCGGTTTCTCGGCGTTCATGACATTGACCTTTTCCAAAGCCGGAAATGGATAAACGATACGACTATTAATATCCTAGTTTATGATGCCGGCACGGAAGAGGGAGACGTTTTCAGTTATGAGAACCCGGCTACCAGTCCACAGCAAAATATTTCGTTACTCACACCCACAAATGCTTCTGTATTAGCCAATGGAAACCCGGAGATTTACGCGATCGGTACGCTAAGGCTTCAAAAGAAATAGCGAAAATAGCTGGTTATAGATGCCAAACTTTACCATTGGCCATTACTTCCTGCGTCTTCTCGTCAAACGTTACTTTAGCAGAGGTATGCACAGCAGCGTTTGTCATGATATTTGCGATGGAATGATAATAACCTGCTTCTACAGGCGCATTTGGCTGTTTGCGGCTGCGGACACATTCCATAAAGTTGCGCATATGATTACTCGTTAGTATATCTCCGCCTGTATTTGCTGAGGCGACAACTGCTTCCGCTTTTTCAACAAGTTTAAGCTCCGGCAGCAGGTTGGCTTTCATGTTCATGGCCGAAGCAAATTTCTCGGTGAGTCCGCCATTTGGCGAAACTGTATTAGTGATGAGGTTTAATTCACCACCGTTAGAGAAATAGATCTCCGCGGGATGCTCATCGCCATTGTCCATGCGGGAACCAAAAGTTACCTGGAAGCCAGAGTCGGGGTTGTTTTGCGGTCCATAGTCAAACACTGCTGTCATGGTATCCCAGTTCCGGCGGCCATCTTTCCACATATAGATGCCCCCGTTTGCAACAACACTGCGCGGATGTTTCAGCCCGCTGAACCAATGCACTGTATCAATTTGATGGCTCATCCACTGCCCCGGTAAACCGGATGAATATGGCCAGAATAACCGATATTCAAGATATTTCCGGGGATCCCATTTTTCAAAAGGGCGGTTGATCAGGAAGCGTTTCCAGTCAGTATCTTCTTCCTTGCACTTTGCAACGAGTTCCGGCCTTCGCCACCTGCCGGGTTGATTTACATTCCAGGTTAATTCAACGTTTGTGATAGGACCGAATTTGCCTGACTGGATAAAATCTGCGGCGGCAGTATAATTTCCACCACTTCGTCTTTGCGATCCGACCTGTACGATCCGATTACTACTGCGAACTGCTTTAAGAGCCGCCCTGGCATCCTGCATTGTCTCCGCAAAAGGTTTTTCTACATAAGCATCTTTCCCCGCCTTTACGGCCTCAATGGCATGTACGGCATGTTGAAAATCGGCGGTACTAACAATCACCGCGTCCAGGTCTTTGATACGGTAAAGCTCATCGTTGTTAATGCAAGCCTGCACATCATGTCCTACTTTTTCCTTCAGAAACTGTTGCCCCTCTTCCCTGCGCAGTTTCCAGATATCACTAACGGCCACGATATCGAAATTCAATTCTTTAGAATGATTCATAAAGCTGGGAAATAAGCTCTGACGAAACCGGTCGGAAAAACCAACAATGCCCACACGGACCCGGTCATTCGCCCCCATGATCCGGGCATAGCTTTTCGCATTAAATCCAATTGAAGCAGCATATAGCGCTGCAGAAGCTTTTGCAGACTGTTTGATGAAATGGCGGCGGGTTGATGACATGGGAAAATATTTTAGAATAGTTATTAAACAAGATAGTGATTGACAAAGCGGCTGGCCATCGGGTAGCTATTTCTTCCCCGTTGCGGCCCAGAAAATCCCCCCATATAAGTGATTTAAAAATACAGGATCACTATAGTCAGACGGCATGTGCCCTATTGCAGTATAAAAGGAGCGGCCTCCATCATATTCGTGATACCATGCAAGCGGATGAATTTTCCCCATACCGATCCCCTTACGATTTCTGTCGGCCCATTCAACTTTTGGATCATAAGACGACTCGTCAATCGTAAGAAGTGTGTGAAGTCCTGAAATGGTTTCTTTACCGAACTCGTACCATTCATCCGTCCAAAGTTTACCACGAAAGCCATCAACGCCAGGGAAGCTGCTATCAGCAACATTCAGCTTTGCTGTTTGGATGACAGGGTGAATATAAAACATCCTGCCGACGAGCTTTGTGTACCATTCCCAATCATATTCTGTGTCGGATGCACTATGAATGCCCACATATCCTTTACCCGACTCTATGAACCGCTCCATCACTTTTTGCTGGGCTGAATCAAAAATATCGCCGGTGGTATTTAAGAAGATAACCACCTTAAACTGGGCCAGGTATTTATCAGTAAATCCACCCGGATCTTCCCATAAAACAACCTCGAATTGATTCTTTACGCCCAGTTGCTGGATCGCCAGTACGCCCGCATGCAACGATTCATGGTGCCAGCCCCTGGTAGTTGTAACAAGTAAGGCTTTAAACTGCTTTTGGGCGAGGACTCGCGTACCAAAGACAAGAACAATTATTACAAGCAAACTTTTTTTCATGATGAAGATTTAATGGAAAATTCGATAAATATGTTGATATCAAGGTTAAAGCTCCCTGATTTTTATATTTTTAAAAAAGACTTCGTTGCCATGATCCTGAAGTAAGATATTACCTTCTTCCTGCTCACCGAAGTGAGGATATTTTGCGAATTTACTGTAGGCCACGAGTGCCCGCCAAAGTTGGGTACCGCGTATATACTCTACCGTAACCTTATCGTTAAGGTAATGGGTAACCTTGTTGCCATTCACCACGATCCGTGCATTATTAAAATCTGATTTTCGAAAGAATTTGTCGTCTGGCGCTGGGATAAGATCATACAACGAACCCAGCTTACGGTTGCCCGCAACACCAAGTTTTGCATCGGGGTGCAAATCATCATCCAGTATCTGGAATTCACAGCCGATTGATGAGCCCTCACCTTTATTAAGGTCGGTATCTACAAAATATTTAATTCCACTATTCGCGCCTTCTGTTATTTTGAAATCTACTGACAGTTCAAAATTCCGATACTTTTTTATTGTTACGATATCACCACCGTTAGCAGCTTCTCCCCCGCTTGCGCCGACTACTTTTAAAATACCGTTTTCAATTTTCCAACCATTGGTCGGGAAGTTACTCAGCTTAGCGCCGCGCCACCCGTTATTTGTTTTACCATCCCAAAGTAGTTTCCATCCCTTTTTAGCTTCTTCAGGAGAAATGGTATTGTCAATGGCATTCACCTGGGCAACAGTTGAATCAAAAGGCGTAAAGTATTGTCCAGGATCCTTGGTGAGGATGCGAATATTTCTCCATTGGACTGTCCTGCCTGCATCCGCGGCACGGGAAATTTCATGGACCTGCAAGGCAATAAATCCGGTGGCCGCCTCGGGCAAATCATCTATGATGTTTCCACAGGGAATTTCGTTTAACCAGGTCCGCATGTTTTGTCCCCTTGCTTCAATGCGTGCATGGTTCCACTGCCCATTTTTATAAGCTTTTTTAGCAGCGGGATTTTTTTCTAATGAATAGAGCCAGCCGCGCCGGGCTTCATCATAAATGCCGCCGCTCCAGGCTCTTGATGAGGGATCGATTTCATACTGGTAACCATGAACCCTTCCGTTTTTAACGGCAGGGTCACTAATACTCCGGAACTGGATGCCAGAATTAAGGCCAGTGTCTACTCTGTAATCAAGTTCAAGAATAAAATCGGTGAATTTCTTGTTCGTTGCGAGAAAAGTATTAGGAGTCCCCAGCCTGGAGGTGCCGGTAATAGCGCCATCCTTAACTGTGAAACCCGCTTCCCCGTTTAGTTTGGTCCAGCCGGTAAGATCTTTACCATTAAAAAGATTTTCCCACTTCGGTTGGGTAAAAGCTGGCAACATAATAGCGCAGAACAGTGATAACAGTGTAAATTTCTTCATGGCGTTCATGTGTTTTTTATATAATAAGAACATTTTCTGATCCTAAATATTCATTCGTTCCTTTCTCTAAACAACGTGACAGAAATATTATCGCCGGAGTGATTTAATCAACTCCAGTACCACAGTTGTCTGCTGCTCAAGACCAGCGTAATCTTTCATCTCTAACAAACTTTTACTGACCAGTTTACTTCCCATACCTACCGCGCTCACGCCTGCAGCAAACCAGGCCTGCAGATTCTCCCTTGTGCTGTCAACCCCGCCGGTGGGCATGAATAATAAGTTCGGAAAGATGTCCCTGATGGCAGATACATAACCGGGGCCAAGTATATTGCCGGGGAATAATTTTATAAGCCTTGCGCCTAACTCT
>JANXYS010000131.1 GCA_025355935.1 Chitinophagales bacterium
TTTAATTATAGGTTCCGGTCCCATCATCATCGGCCAGGCTTGCGAATTCGATTACAGTGGTACCCAGGCAGCGCGAAGTATTAGGGAAGAAGGGATTAAGGTAATACTTATCAACAGCAATCCTGCTACCATTATGACGGATCCAATGATGGCGGATAGGGTTTACCTACTACCCCTTACCGTGGAGAGTATTGAACAGATTCTGGAAGAAAATGAAATTGATGCTGTTCTGCCGACAATGGGCGGACAAACAGCCTTGAATCTTTGCAAGGAAGCAGATGAACTCGGTGTTTGGGAAAAGTTTAATGTAAAGCTTATTGGAGTTGATATAAAGGCAATTGATAAAGCCGAAGATCGTGAAAAATTTCGCCAGTGGATGATCCAGATGGGTATCCCCGTAGCGAGAGCAAAAACGGCAAATTCCTTCCTTGAAGGAAAAGAATTTGCACAGGATATTGGGTTTCCCCTAGTGATACGACCATCCTTCACCCTGGGCGGAACCGGCGGTGGTTTCGTTCATTCAAAAGACGATCTGGATGAAGCTCTCAATAACGGTCTTACGGCATCTCCAATCCATGAAGTGCTGGTTGAAGAAGCTGTGCTTGGCTGGAAAGAATTCGAACTTGAGTTGTTGCGGGATGCCGCCGATAATGTTGTTATCATTTGCGCAGTGGAAAATTTTGATCCGATGGGTGTGCATACCGGAGATAGTATCACTGTTGCACCTGCGATGACCCTCAGCGATTCTGCTTTTCAGCTAATGCGGAATACCGCTATTGCCATGATGCGCGATCTCGGAAATTTTGCAGGTGGTTGCAATGTTCAGTTCGCTCTTAATCCTCAAACAGAAGAGATCATTGCTATCGAAATAAACCCCCGCGTAAGCCGTTCTTCAGCGCTCGCGAGTAAAGCAACGGGGTATCCCATAGCTAAGATAGCCGCCAAACTTGCAATTGGTTATAACCTTGATGAATTAAAAAACCAGATTACTCAAAGTACCTCGGCTTATTTTGAACCGGCCCTGGATTATGTAATAGTAAAGATTCCACGCTGGAATTTTGACAAATTTAAAGGGGCCAACGATACTCTTGGTTTGCAGATGAAAAGCGTAGGAGAAGTAATGGCTATCGGACGCAGTTTTGCCGAAGCTATTCAGAAGGCTTGCCAAAGCCTCGAAAACGAAGCGGTGGGTTTAGGCTATTATGGGAAAAGTCTTATGCATTCTGACGAGCTGATTGAATATATCAAGACTCCGAAATGGGATCGTATTTTTCGAATTAAAGATGCGCTTATGGCTGGGGCTAGCGTAAAAAGGATTTGTGAGAGTACGCTTATTGATCGTTGGTTCATATACCAGATACAGAAAATATGCGAGTGTGAAAAAGCTATTGCAAAGTTTGATCTTAAAACATTACCTGACGCACTGCTTATCGAGGCTAAGACTCTAGGATTTAGCGACGAGCAAATTGTTCGCATAATGCAGGAAGAAAATAGTGAGCTGATTTACCAGAGGAGAAAAGCTATGGGCCTTACCCGGGTGTTCAAGATGGTTGATACCTGCAGTGCGGAATTCGAAGCCAAAACTCCTTATTTCTATTCATCATTTGAAGGAATACAAATACCAAACAAAGGGGATGAAGGTTCAGCGATGTTCATCAATGAATCCCGCGTCTCAGATAAAAAGAAGGTAATTGTTCTTGGGAGTGGTCCAAACCGGATCGGCCAGGGTATTGAGTTTGACTATTGCTGTGTACATGGTTTACTCGCAGTAAAAGAAGCTGGTTACGAGGCGATAATGGTAAACTGTAATCCTGAAACTGTAAGTACCGATTTTGATATCGCCGATAAATTATATTTTGAGCCGGTCTTTTGGGAGCATTTATGGGAAATCATAGAACACGAGAAACCGGAAGGTGTCATTGTACAACTCGGTGGTCAAACTGCCCTCAAGCTGGCAAAAAAACTTCATGAGAAAGGGATTAAAATTATCGGAACATCTTTCGACAATATGGATATTGCTGAAGATCGCGGACGTTTTAGCGATACTCTTAAAGAACTTGGGATTCCTTACCCGCGCTATGGTACAGCCTACGATACAGACCAGGCTATAGAAGTTGCCCGCCAGGTAGGTTACCCTGTTCTCATTCGCCCGAGTTATGTTATTGGAGGTCAGCGCATGCGCATTGTCCTGAATGATGAAGAACTAGAGAAAGGTATTTTAAGTTTGATTAAACATTTGCCAGGCAATAAAATATTGATCGATCATTTCCTGGACAGATGTCAGGAGGCAGAGATTGACGCTATTTTCGACGGCGATGATTTTCACATTATGGGCCTGATGGAACATATTGAACCTGCTGGAATTCATAGTGGTGATAGTCATGCTATGCTCCCGCAGTTTAACCTTTCACCATTAGTGGTACAAACGATGGAAGAGTATGCTGAAAAGATTGCACGCACATTAAATATACGTGGGCTTATTAATATACAATTTGCTATAAAAGACGGAAATGTTTTTGTAATTGAGGCGAACCCCCGGGCGAGCCGAACAACGCCCTTCATAGCTAAAGCATACAAAATACCTTACCTGAACATTGCTACAAAAGTGATGCTCGGCGCAGCCAAGGTTAAAGATTTTCAATATATCAAAAGTCTTACAGGATTTGCCATTAAAGAACCAGTTTTCTCCTTTAATAAATTTCCGGGCGTGAATAAAGAACTTGGCCCCGAAATGAAAAGTACTGGTGAATCGATCCGGTTTATTAAAGACTTGCGTGATCCATACTTCAGGCAACTATACAAGGAAAGGAGTATGCATCTGAGCAAATAAACCTGATGAATTACGTGAACTGTTACTTAATTCTAAATAAGCCATTCAACATGGTTTCCCAGTTTGTGAGCTCGCATGATGTTCCCTTACTGGGTGACCTGGCGTTTAAGTTTCCGGAGGGCACGCATGCTATAGGCAGGCTTGACAAAGAGTCCGAAGGACTGCTATTGCTTACAACAGATAAGTCAATTACCCGCAAGATCTTCTTAAGTGATAGGCCCCATAAACGAACTTATCTCGTGATGGTTCAGAATAAGATAAGTAACGAAACGCTTGAAAGGTTGCAAAGAGGTATCCTTATAAAATTAAAGGCAGCTAAAATGTATCTTGCCATCCCGGAAAGTTTAAGCATAGTGAAAGAGCCATTGACTATCTGCAATTTTGCTTCTGACCGCCGCGAAATATACCCGCATACATGGTTGCTAATAACCCTTACGGAAGGTAAATACCACCAGGTACGGAAAATGGTGCTCGCGGTACGTCAGCGATGCCTGAGGTTAATCAGGTTGAGTATGGAAGGCATTAATATTTCGGGGATGGCGCCTGGAGATGTGAGGGAGATGCCGGAAGAGCTCTTCATGAAGTCTGCCCAAATCTAATCTAAAAACCAGAGATTTTAGATGCTTGTTATATCTATACTTTGCCTTACTGTTCTTCAAGTGCGCTATAGATTACTTCATGGATCTTCGGCCGTACATTCATGTTTAACAAGGTGTTCTGTACAGTAGGGTTTACGCGGTTGCTTAAAAAAATATATATAAGTTGTTTGTCGGGATCGGCCCACACGCATGTTCCCGTAAATCCAGTGTGGCCAAAGGTCGACGGCGATGCAGATAAAGTAGGGTATGGTTCTTTGCGTGTAGCATTATCTTTTTCCGGTTTATCGAAACCATAACCGCGCCGGCTAATTTTACTGTGATACGCCGTAAATAAATCTATGGTCTCCTTTTGAATATACCGTCGTCCATTAAACATTCCGCCATTCAATAACATTTGCAAGATGGAGGCCATATCATAGGCGTTACTAAAGAGGCCAGCGTGCCCGGCAACTCCGCCAAACATTGCAGCGCCCTGGTCGTGCACATAACCACGCAACAATTGGTGACGAAATTCGGTATCGTTTTCAGTTGGCATAATGCTCGATTCGGGCATACGTTGTAATGGCTTAAATCCCGCCGAAGACAGGCTCATCGGTTGATAAAACTCCTTCCGTACATAGCCTTCCAGGGGCAACCCTGAAATTGATTCTACGATCTTACCTAAAAAAATAAAATCAAGATCGCTGTAAACGTATTTATCCTGTGGCCCCACCGGGCTCTCAAGAATCTTCCTTTGAATTGTATCGCGCCAAGCAGTGCTCATATACAAATCTTTTGCCACTAGTATTGAAAAGGAATCGTTGTAAGTTGTATTGTAGATAGCAGGTGCAAGACTGCCTGTCGGAAATAATGTTTCCTTATAAAATGGGATGAAGGGCACAAGGCCTGCCTGGTGAAGCAATATTTGTTCTATTGGTAAGTGCGATTTATTGGAACCGGTTACCCAGGGAAGATAATCACCAAGAGTTTTTTTTAGATCCAGCTTACCCTGGTCATAAAGGCGCATAACCGCTAGCGTTGTTGCGCAAATTTTGGTAACTGAGGCCATGTCATACACTGATTCATCAGTTACCGCCTTCTTGCCGTTATATGAATCCGTACCAAAGGCTTTTTCATATACAATGTGACCGTTTCTGGCAACCAAAACCACGCAGCCGGGCGTAGCGCCCTGGGCTATGGCGTCGTTTGCAATAGAATCAATTTTATATAATTTAGTTTCATTAATACCATAACGATTGATAGTTTTTGGAGCTATAACGGGGTTTACAATACCATCGCCATATTTAAGGTGCTCACAAACACTCACTGGCAAAACGCCTTTATATGGTAATTTTCCCTGTAACATGTTGGCTGCTATCGTTTGTACAATTGAGTCATCCTCATAACACAAAACTAGATTGGAAGCATCACACCAGTTTTTGGCGGCATAGGCATTCCCAAACTGGAAAGTTATGGCAGTATTGTTTTGTTGTAGATCCTTTAGAAGTTTAATATCTTTTGCAGTAAGTCCGAAATTGGTTGCCGGGGATCGGGACAGATTATGAATACCAATCACGATTTGTTTGTACTTTCTTAGTTGTTTTGGGTAGCCGGTAATCCAGGATGAGGCGTAAAAAATATCAGCGTGGTAATCACGTTGCATTCTCTTTGCGAATTCATTTGATTCCTTTATACCGAATGCCACGTACGCCACATTATTAGCTTTTTGCTTTTTGCTTAATGTTAATGGGAAAAATATCGCGTCCTTTTTTGCTAGAAGGGTGATGGCATTTTCAGCAACAAGTCTACGCATCATCGGTATCCTGGCATTGAGGTCGGAAGTTAAGTTCTCTGTATTGACAGGCTTCAGACTTGCCAAGCCATATTGATATTTTGCATTCAGAACTTTTTTGCAGTGATATTCAATATCAGCCCAACTCATTTGTTTGTTTGTTATAGCTTCTTTGATTTTTATTATTGCGCCAGGCACGTCTCCCGGCAAACAAAGAATGTCATTTCCGGCAATTAATGATTGCACCGAGGCTGCACCTCCAGGATAGTATTTTTGCACGCCCTGCATCTCCAATGCATCGGTAAAAGGCACGGGGTAAAAGATAGTTTCTAAATTATGATACCCATCTTGCCGTTTATTAAGAATGCGTAAGCCAAGATTAATTTTGCAACCGGGAAAAACAACCATGTTTTAATGGATAATTTTTTTAATTGATAATTGATAGTGTATTCTGATTTGGTCAATTATCGTAAGCGGGAATCTATAAAATATCATTTTTTGTGAGAGGTAAGTATCGAAGAACTCATCGACTAATCCATTACCAGTTATCCATTAACCTGTTATTTTCTTGTTTTTATTTCATCCCTGATAGCGATCGCTCTGATGTAATCTTCCTGTTCCAGTACTTCGCTCAATAGGGTATTTAATTCATCCAGCGAAAGACGTTGTAAATCATCCTGTCCACCGGTTTCTGTAGTTACCGGAGTGGCCGACTTCTTTTTCTTTTCATCATTTTCCATCAGTATACCAGCACTGTCCAGGATATTTTCATAAGTAAAAATGCTGCATCCAAAACGCACTGCCAGTGCAAGCGCATCCGAGGTTCTGGAATCAATTTCAACGGTATCATTCTGACTGCTGCATACCAGTTTGCTGTAAAAAATTCCTTCCTGCAAATCATTGATTACTACTTCGTGCAGTTCAACATTAAAAGCCATCATAAAGTTTTTCATAAGGTCGTGCGTAAGGGGACGGCTGGGCTGCATTCTTTCTAAAGCCACAGCAATTGCCTGAGCTTCAAAGCCACCAATAACAAT
>JANXYS010000145.1 GCA_025355935.1 Chitinophagales bacterium
CCCATTGCGTTAGATTTCCATATCCTACAGGCATGTTTATACCAATGTCAGTATGAATTTCTTTGAAAATATTAACAAGGGATGGTGGGGGCTTGATGCCGTTTTGTACAGAAAAGCTTAGGCCATGTGCCTGGCCAGCACCATGGTATGGATCCTGGCCAAGTATAACCACTTTTACATCATTAAAATGTGTTTGATTGAATGCATTAAAAATAAGTGGTCCGGGGGGATATATAATTTTTCCCTGTACTTTTTCTGTCTTTAAAAAAGTGACGATCTGTTCAAAATATGGCTTGCTAAATTCATCTTTTAAAACTTCCTTCCATGAGGGATGAATTTGTACGTTCATAAGATTTTTTTATAAATGTACACTCAAAATAAAGAATAGTGATTATTCCCCGCCGCGACGCGGGAAGTGGTAATTAAAGTCTATCCTCTACCGCTTGACAATTGACCCTTTCGAAAAAAATTATTAAAAAATAGAAATTGGTATCCGATAGCGTTTTTCCAATATTCCCATGAATGTGAGCCTGGTCGCGAGATATAATCATGGGGAATGTTTTCAGCCAGGAGTTTCTGATGAAGCTGGGCATTTACAGGAAAGAAAAAGTCTTCATAGCCACAATCGATAATGAGAGCGGGAGGGCTAGCCTTAATTTTATAAATCATATTTATGACGCTGTAACTTTTCCAGCGATCGATGTTTTGTTCATAACTGCCAAGCCTTAACGCAATGTCCCAGTTAGAAGGAAAAGCTGTGAGATCCACGCCGCCACTCATACTCCCTGCGGCGCCAAAAGTTGAAGGATGATTTATCGCCAGGTATAATGCACCATGACCGCCCATACTCAGGCCCGCAACCGCACGGCCGGATTTCTTCTTTATAGTACTAAAATGCTTATCAATCCATTGTACCAGTTCTGTCCCAACATAAGTTTCATACTTCCAATGGTTGTCTATCGGGCTATCGAAATACCAGCTTCCGACATTGCCATCCGGGCATACAATAATGAACCGGTAGTTGTCAGCTTCTTTGATAATTGACGGCACCTTGGTAACCCAATCTGCATAATTACCACCGTAACCGTGCAGCAGATAAATCACCGGGTATTTTATCGTTGTATCGTAATGGCTAGGCTTTATAACAACCGCCTTTATATTCTTCTTCATGGCTGTACTGTAAGTCACAACCGTATCAACAGTTGCAGACCGGGCAATCGAACAAAAGAAAAGACATGTACACAGCACTCTAATTTCCCTGGCCTTTATTATTTTAGTTGCTAGTTTTAAAAATTGCATGGTCTACGATTTTATTGCCAGGCCTGTAATTACTGCTATTACAATGCTCATAAGCGTTCCAATTACAAGGTATTCAGTTTTAATCTCCGGCCGGTCTTTTTCATTGAATCTTATAATTCCTTTTGCTGCCACAAGCAAACCTATTGCTGAGTATTGTGATTGAAGAACGAAAACTAAAATAATAATGCGTTCAATAATACCAATCCATTTTCCTGCATTGGCAAGACTAGCAGCATACTCTATCTGGTCGCGCCACTTTGTTGTCAACTGCCCAATGAGAATTCCAGCCGGAAGGGTCAGAAAAATAACTCCCGTTAGTATCTTCCAAATATGATCATTCGCTGCGAAATGCTTCAGGAATTCGAGCGTTACTGACCATTTTATGAAGCTACTATACCAGCATGCGATAATCACAAGTAAATGAAGTGCCTGGTCAATCAGGAAAGACCGTGCATTTTGCGGTTGGTATGACTTCCAGCCATCTATTATGAAGTGGGTAAGTGTAACTACGAGCGCGACAAGCCAATATTGCCAACCAACAAAAGTCCATGCGAACAGCCCGGTAATGCCGCAATGCAGGTATAATTTGCCGGATGCGAAATGATTCTTGTTTCTGTCTTTTACCCATGAGGTAGGTTGTAATACAAAGTCAGTGAGCATATGTGCACAAATCAATTTCAAAAGCCATATCCCCTGAATTATCATAAAATATTTTTTATAATGTTTTCATAATGACTTAATAATTTATCGATTTCTTCCCAACGGCCCGAACTTACATGTTGACTGATAGTGCTTTTAGATTTTTTTAATTTCTTTGCAGCTATCTGTTGCGTATGGCCCTTTAATAGTTCGAATATTACTGCGGCTTGCTTTGCGGTCATTCCTTTAAAAATCGCATTTATGTAATTCGCCAAAATTTGTAATCCCTCATTGGCAAGTACACCATTTGTTACTATAGAAAGTCGAATATCCGTTGTTATTATCGAGTCGAGAGCCCGCCCGGATAGCAGAAAGGCATCCCCTTTTGCAGTATTTAAATTTTTTACCGGTTGCTGTATTTTACCAATCCCAATACCGAGTCTAACGTCAAATTTCGATTCCTCTTCTTTTGATAGACTTATTGCTGCAGCACGACATAACAATGCAGTTTTTAAACAATCCGTCGCATCGGCCTGGTACACTTGAAAACTATCGCCCCGGTAAAATTCAAATTTGAATGGAACCAATATTTCATTCAGCATCTTCATTAGCTTTTTCTCGGCACTCCCACCTAATTTTGTAGAGTTCACAATATCACCTGTAATTACTCCATGCATTGCTTCTGAATTTTCAACGGTGAAGATACGAATATTTACATTATTCGTGTATATACACGAATAATTACCAAATTCGTTTATATACACGAATTGTAATTTAACTCTCTATTTCACGAATAAGTAAACTGAATGAGGAAAAGCCGAAGAAACGATCACGGACTGAAGTGATAGATTGAATACAAAAATCATAACTGCGTATAAAATAAAAGAATAATCAGAAAAATAATTTAAATTGACCATGTTAAACTTAAAATCAAAACAATGAAAAGAATACCGCTGTCCATACTTTTACTAGCGCTGGTAGCCGCTGCCGTTGCACAGGTAAAAAAAACTGCAATACGGAATTATTCAAAAGTGACGATTGTGAGCACCGCAGCAAACAGCGAGCTGCGACTGAGCCAGGCTGGAGGTAGCAGTTTTGCCGCATATCCGCAGCCGGTAGAAACCGATCTGTGCGTATTCGTTGATCCATCAGCAAAATTTCAAACTTTCCTCGGCATAGGAGGTGCATTAACAGATGCATCTGCTGAAACATTTTATAAACTTCCTGAAGCAACAAGGAAAGAATTTCTCTCGGCTTATTATAACAAAAAAAATGGAATAGGGTACAGCCTGGCAAGAACCAATATTGGCAGCTGCGATTTCTCAACTGATAGTTACACTTATGTTAGTGATGAAGACCGGAACCTGCGAAGTTTTTCGGTAGCCCACGATGAGAAATACAAAATACCGTTTATTAAAGAAGCTATTACCGCAGCAGGCGGAAAATTACGGTTGTTTGCCAGCCCCTGGACGCCACCGGCATTTATGAAAGATAATAATGACCTTCTGCATGGCGGAAGATTAAAAAAAGATTTTAGTCAACCCTGGGCCGACTATTATGTGAAATTCATAAAAACCTTCGAATCCAAGGGGATACCTGTGTGGGGGATATCAGTTCAAAACGAACCAATGGCCAAACAAAGATGGGAGTCATGCATTTATACTGCAGAGGATGAAAGGGATTTCATAAAAAATTTCCTTGGACCCACACTTGTAAAACAAAAATTGGGCGATAAAAAATTAATAGCATGGGATCATAACCGTGATCTTCTCTACCAGAGGGCAAGTGTGTTATTAGGGGATCCTCAGGCTGCAAAATATATTTGGGGAATCGGATTTCATTGGTATGAGACCTGGACGGGTAGCCCGATGTTGTTTAAAAACCTCGCACTGGTATCCGAGACCTTTAAAGATAAAAATCTAATTTTTACGGAAGGTTGTAAAGAAGGTTTTGATCTGGACAGCGTTCAGAACTGGTCACTTGGAGAACGCTATGGTTACTCTATGATCAATGATTTCAATAATGGTACAGTAGCCTGGACGGATTGGAATGTTCTGCTGGATGAACATGGAGGACCGAATCATGTAGGTAACTTTTGCTTCGCTCCTATACATGCAGATACAAGGACTGGAAAGCTAATATATACAAATGCCTACTACTATATAGGCCAGTTTTCTAAATTCATTAAGGAAGGGGCGCGGAGGGTTGCTGCCTCTTCAAACAGGGACATGTTACAGACAACAGCTTTTGAAAATCCTGATGGTAGCCTGGTTACTATCGTGATGAACAGCACAGACATGAAACTAAATTATTATCTCTGGATTAATGGGCGTGCAGCAAAGGCAGAAAGCTTGCCTCATTCAATTAACACCTTAATAACGCAATAAAGAGGCAAAACAGAGCGCTGGTTTGAGTGCTAATCGCATGGAGCTTCAGCGCGCTGAGAGCCTCTAGGCTCTTTACAACCTTTTATTCATTAAAGCTCGAAAAGAATCCGGTTGTTTTAAAAGAATAAAAGATCTAATTCGGCGCTAAGGTGGCTACCCAATTATCAGGGGAAGTCTTTCTCGCAAATGCTTATAAATAGGAAAGTGATCACTGGCCGTAAACTCGCTGCGGCGTTTTTAATCTGCTGTTCATGACAGTTCTCATGAATAGATTGATTTCAGCACAGCATTCGGTTCGATCAGACTAATAGCCTTCGAACATAAAAAAACCAACCGAAGTGACAGGCTGGTTTTGTATATTGAAGCTTTTTTTCGCGTGATCCGGATTGGATTCGAACCAATGACCCTCAGCTTAGAAGGCTGATGCTCTATCCAGCTGAGCTACCGGACCTCAATTGGGCTGCAAATATAAAGTATAATTAATGTCATCATTAAAAATTTTTAACAGGGCATAAATAATGGTTTAAATTTTCGGAAATCATGTGTTTTGGATTATTGTTGAGATTACGCTGATTGGTATGATTTTAGGTGTTACCTTTGTGAATAACTAATAATTTAACATTAATAAAACACGACAAGAAAAAATTTTTAAATTAAAATTAGCGTTTATGAAACAAAAAATTGCATTGGTTTTTACTTTGATGGTCTTTACCATCTGTGCGTTTGCTCAAAGTGATAGGTATTCTTCAGCAGTAAAGCCCTCCCTTCTCGGAGTCCATTTTAATGCGCTAGATATCTATACTCCAGTCACTTTAAGAAACAGTTCTTCTTCCAGGAAATTTACGAATTTAAAAGACATGGATTATGGAATGGGCATCTCCTATTGGAAGGGGCTATCAAAAACAATAGACTTTTCAACTAAAGTAAACGTACTGTTCCATAGTTATTCAGCAGTAGACAGGGAAGAATTACTTTACAAAAAAGAAGTTGGTGTTGAACTTGAACCAACTTTAAATATCCGTCCTTACGGTGATAACAGTCTCATAGCTCCCTTTTTAACTACAGGTATCGGTGGTGGTTATTACAGCGGCAAGTTTGGAGCTTACTTACCAACAGGAGTAGGTATTCAGGTAAATTTTAAAAGCACTACATATTTATTTGTTCAGGCCGCTTATCGCTGGACACTTGATCATGCAGTGTTAAAAGACAATGTTTTATACTCTCTGGGTTTTGCTCAGAATATTGGAAGAGACAAGCCGAAGGTAATGATGGCTCCGCCGCCGCCTGTAGTATTAGATCGTGATGGTGATGGCGTTTTAGATGCTGATGATAAATGCCCTGATACGCCAGGTTTAGCTGCTTTGCAAGGTTGTCCTGATCGTGATGGTGATGGTATCGCCGATGGTGACGACAAATGTCCTGATGTTGCTGGTATCGCAAAATACCAGGGTTGTCCAATTCCGGATACAGATGGAGATGGTATCAATGATGAAGAAGATAAATGCCCTACTGTAAAAGGAGTTGCCCGTTACCAGGGTTGTCCAATTCCTGATACTGACGGGGATGGTGTTAATGACGAAGAAGATAAATGTCCTTCACGTCCAGGTCCGGTAAGCAACCAGGGTTGCCCTGAAATTGCAAAAGAAGTAATTGAGAAAGTTAACTTTGCCGCCAAGAATGTATTTTATGCAACAGGTAGCTACAAATTACTTCCTAAATCTTTCAAATCTTTGAACGCAGTTGCTGATTTAATGAAGACCGATGAAAGTTTGATGATTGACATTGATGGTCACACAGATGCTCAGGGTTCTGACGAAAAAAACCAGGTATTGTCTGACAATCGTGCCGCTTCAGTTAAGAATTACCTGATCAGCAAAGGAATCGCAGAGAGTCGCCTAAAATCTACCGGTTACGGTGAAACTAAGCCAGTTGCTGATAACACAACTGCTGCTGGTCGCGCTAAGAACAGGAGAACTGAAATGACAGTTAGGAATTTCTAAATAAGAATATAATGGACAAAAAAGGCCTCTCAACATTTTGAGAGGCCTTTTTTATTAACCGGATTAAAATCTTAAGCATTTATATGCGCAAAAACAAACAACGCTAAAACAGGAGCCGTAGATTTATAATTAATTTAGGTTACTCATGACGGATAGTTGCGCCTGGCCAAAGTCATTAATTTCATTATAAAGAGTATCCCGCTCAATAGGATGTCTTTTTACTTGCCTTATGAGCGTTACGAGCTGCTCAGTGCTCATCGTTGGTGCCTGTTCCTCACTTCCCGCCATCGAATAAATTTTGGTGGAATCGTCAATGGTACCATCTATGTCATTTACCCCGAAGGCCAGTGTTAACTGGGCATTTTGCCTGCCGAGCATGGGCCAGTAAGCTTTAAGATGCGGAAAATTATCCAAGTAGATACGTGCGATAGCATAAAGGCGCATATCTTCTGTTATGGTGCTTTCCGGCACATCACTCATATCATTGTTGGCGTTTCTGAATTTAAGCGGAATGAAAGTATTAAAACCTTTTGTTTTGTCCTGCAAGTCGCGCAGTTTGCGCATATGATCAATCCGGTGTTCATACTTCTCAATGTGACCGTACAACATGGTGGCATTCGTAAACATGCCCAGGTTGTGAGCGGCCTCGTGAATAGCAAGCCATCCTTCACCTGTTACTTTATCTCCTGCAATAACCGACCGAATGTCCGGATGGAAAATTTCAGCGCCACCGCCGGGCAAGGATTGCAGCCCTGCTTCCTTAAGTTGACGCATTCCCTCCTCAACCGACACTTTTGCCTTTCGGAACATGTAATCCAGCTCCACCGCGGTAAATCCTTTTACATGAAGGCCTGGCCGATGGGCATGAATCTTTTGTATTAACTCAATGAAATACGCCATGTTCATCTTGGGATGAACGCCGCCAACTATATGAACCTCGGTGATAGGTTTACCATCATAACTTTTCACAATATCAAGCATTTGATCAATGCTTAGTTCCCAGCCTTCTTCTTTATGTGCATACAGCATCGAGTACGAACAAAATTTACAGCTAAATACACATACGTTAGTTGGCTCGATATGAAAGTTTCGGTTAAAATAAGTCTTATCGCCGTGTAATCTTTCCCGAATGGCATTTGCAAGTGTACCAACGAAACCGAGGCTTCCTTTTTCGAACAGGAGCAGGCCTTCTTCATCAGTTATACGTTCCTGTTGTTGAACTTTACGAACAATCTCTTTAAGTGCGATGTCTTTTGTATTTCCAATTAATATATCGAGCGGTTCACTCATCACTAAAATTTTTACAAATTTACATCTATAATCAGTGTTGCAACATTCTATGTGTTATTTATTATGATTTCTTTACATGAAAATGCCCGCAGTTTTCTAACCTGCAGGCATCCTTTACATTAAAAATCTACTTCTTTTTCGGCGATGATTTCTTTACGGCTGATTTTTTTGGAGCCGCTTTCTTTTTAGCACTTACTTTTTTATCGAATGCTTTGGGTTCCTGCACCAATATCATTTTCTTCACATCTTCCAATTCGATAAGGGCAGCTTCTTCAGGTGTAAACTTTTTATTTTCTTTTGTCAGCCCTAATTTCAACATTTTTTTGCCCCACCTGATAAATGGCCCCCATCTGCCATTCTCAATGGCAATTTTGTCATCGGGCCATTGGATGATAAAACGGTTCCCTTCCTTTTCAAGTTTCTTTTCTATTAATTCATCACAGTCTTTTTGGCTAAGGCTTTCGAAATTATAAGCTCTCGGGATATTTATAAAAAGGTCGTTCCATTTGATGAATGGCCCAAACCGCCCCTTTCCTTTCGTGATAGGTTTCTCTTTAAAAAACCCGATAGGTGCGTCTTCAACTTGCTTAGCAGTAATAACTTCTATAGCCCGCTCGAGCTCCGTATCAGTCGGTTCTTCCCCCTTAGGTAGTGAAATAAATTGTTCTCCCCACTTGATGTATGGTCCAAACCGCCCCAGGTTAACGGACACTTCCAATCCTTCATACTCTCCCAATGTGAGTGGCAATTTAAAAAGGTCGAGCGCTTCTTCTACGCTGATCGTTTCAATACTTTGTGAAGCTTTTAGTTTGGCAAATCGTGGTTTTTCTTCATCATTTTGCGCCCCAATCTGTACCATCGGTCCATAACGTCCCATTCGTGCGGTTATCGGCTTGCCATCTTCGGCAACGCCTAATACCCTTTCACCTACCGCGCGTTCTGCAGTTTCCAGGGTGTGCGCAACACCCATATGGAAGGGAGTGTAAAAATCCGAAACCATTTTATTCCAAATCATTTTACCATCGGCAATCTCATCAAATTCTTTTTCGATGTTGGCGGTAAAACCGTAATCCATTACATTGGTGAAGTGCTGGTTCAGAAAATCGGTAACCACAAGCCCGAGATCTGTGGGAAATAATTTTGATTTCTCAGCGCCCGTATTTTCCTGCTCAGTAACTTTTTTTATGGTGTTGTCTTTTAATTTTAATACCCTGAAATCGCGTCTTACCCCTTCTTTATCTTTCTTTTCAACATACGTTCTCTTTATAATTGTCGAGATGGTAGGAGCGTAAGTACTTGGCCGGCCAATGCCAAGTTCTTCTAGTTTTTTAACGAGCGAAGCCTCCGTATACCTCGCGCTGTGCTTGGTGAATTTTTCTGTGGCCGTCATTTGGTTAAAGTCGAGCGATTGCCCAATCGCAAGGTTCGGCAGACGGCTTTCATCAGCCTCACCATCTTCTTCCTCATCCGTACTTTCAAGGTAGACTTTTAAAAATCCATCAAATTTCAACACCTCGCCTGTGGCGGTGAGTTCCTGGCCATTGGTACTAATCAAGATTTTTGCGGTTGTTTTTTCAAATTCTGCATCACTCATTTGCGAAGCAATGGTGCGTTTCCAGATCAGTTCATACAAACGGCTTAGTTCAGCATCATTCACCGTGTGATTTTCCATGTAGGTTGGCCGGATTGCTTCATGAGCTTCCTGCGCGCTCTCATTTTTATTTTTATATTTTCGTACCTGCAGGTATTTTGCCCCGTAGCTTTTATTAATTTCCTGCCGGATGCCATCCATTGCAGTTTCGCCAAGACTTACGCTGTCTGTTCGCATGTAAGTTATCTTTCCGCTTTCATACAATCGCTGGGCAAGAAGCATAGTTTTACTCACACCGTACCCAAGTTTGCGACTAGCCTCCTGTTGAAGGGTGCTGGTAGTGAACGGGGCAGCAGGGGTACGCTTTCCCGGGCGAACCTGCACGTCTTTTACAGAATATTTTGCATTAATACATGACTCCAAAAACTTCTCCGCATCAGTAGCTTCGTTAAACCTCGAACCCTCTGCTTTAAAAGGGATCGTCTTATTATTAAGGTCGGTTGCTGCAAGCTGGACTTCAATTTTGAAACTGCTTTGTGGTTTAAATTGATTTATCTCCCGTTCTTTTTCTGCTATCAGTTTAACGGCTACGCTCTGAACCCGGCCCGCGCTTAAGCCACCTTTCTGGCCGATTTTCCTCCATAATACAGGACTTAGTTCAAACCCCACAATACGATCAAGGACACGACGCGCCTGCTGAGCATTCACCAGATCCATATTTATGGTGCGTGGATTTTGTACAGCCTTTTCAATGGCAGGCTTTGTAATTTCATGAAAGACAATCCTCTTCGTAGTTCGGGGATCCAGGTTTAAAACTTCCGCAAGGTGCCAGCTAATGCTTTCGCCCTCCCGGTCCTCATCCGAAGCAAGCCATACCTCCTGGCTTTTTTTCGCGAGGCTTTTTAATTCGTTTACTACCTTAACCTTTTCGGGAGAAATGATGTATTTCGGGGTGAAATTGTTACCAATATCAATGCCCATATCATTTTTCTCGAGATCTCGTATATGCCCGTAGCAACTCTTTACTTCGAAGTCTTTTCCAAGAATACCTTCAATGGTTTTAGCTTTTGCAGGGCTTTCTACTATCAATAAATTCTTTGCCATTTATAGTTGTTTGAGGAACTTCCGCCTGGATCATAAAAGTACAATTATCATTCCTCGGCCAGGGGGACTTCACTGCAATATTAGTTTAAAATCCAAAAATCAAAATTTTTCTTGCTTCGGGCCCCAGAAGATTCATGGTTGTAAAAATTCAAATATGCGATTCAAAACTGATTGATCCCTGTAGATTCTCCTGTGGCCGAGGTGTTTTGTAATCATAAATTTTATGTTGGAATAACCGTCATCTTTGACCTTTAACGCGTCAGACAGAGGAGTTACATCATCATCCTCATCATGTATCCAAAGAACGGAAGCCCGAATATTTTGCATGGCACGGCGTATGGAGAACCAGGAGGCTTCTCTGCCACTTACATGTTTAATCTCATCGCAAAGGGCATCCTTTACTAATTTACTTTTTATACCAAGCATTTTAAGGGCACAGTTAATCGCAGACGTGGTTTCTGTAGCCGGGGCAATGAGCACTACTTTGATATTTTCATCATGAACCATTTCTTCAAGCGCCAGGCTTATTGCCATCCCTCCAAAGGAATGAGCGAGGTATACATCGAAGGGTCCATACTTTTGAGCCGCCATTAAAATCATCTTACTATACTCAACCGCATTGGTTGTTTCACCTTCACTGAACCCGTGCGCAGGCGCGTCAAATGCGTAGACCTTATAACCCAAGTTTACCAAACGCCTGACGTAATGGTGAAAATTTCGGCTATGAGAAGAAAATCCGTGAAGGATAAGTGCTGTTTTAGTTCCTTCAGTATTAAACCGGGTGCCAAATATAAGTTGGTTATTTAATGTAAAAGTGATACCCTCACCGTCATCAAAAATTGTTTTTCGTGTAAGTGGAACCGTTGGGAATGGAGTACAAAATATTTTAAACGCTTCCCTTCCTGCTTTGCGTTTATTGATGCGGGAGAGTAGCTGTAATTTGGCGCGTATGAAGAAAAAAAGTATTTTTTTTTGTACTTTCATAATCGCAAAGATAAAAATTATGAGGGTAGTATTGGTTGGTGCGGGAAATGTGGCTACAGTGCTTGCTGCGCTGTTAACGAAAAATCATCACACCGTGTCTCAGGTTATTAATCGGAATATATTTCATGCTAAGGAACTGGCAAATAAATATAATGCCACCTATACTGATTTTGAAGGCACACCTGACCTCACAGCGGATATTTTCATCATCGCTACAACAGATGCAAGCCTTACCGACAATTTTGCATTCTTCAACACCGGCGACCGTATGGTTGTTCATACGGCGGGGTCGGTGTCTAAAGATGTATTACAAAAGATCTCTAAAAATTATGGTGTATTATATCCATTGCAATCACTGCGTAAAGAACTTGTAGAAGTTCCACCCATCCCGTTCCTTGTTGACGGTAATAACGAAGGCAGCCTTATTTATTTAAAACAATTTGCACTAACCATCTCGGATAATGTTCATCAGGCAACTGATGAAGAACGGTTAACCCTGCATACGGCCGCCGTGATTGTAAGTAATTTCACCAACCATCTCTACACTCTTGCAGAAGGTTTTTGTATTAAAGAAAAAGTATCGTTTGATTTGTTGAAGCCCTTGATAATGCAAACGGCACTGCGTATCTCAAATTCGTCTCCGGCTGCAGTTCAGACCGGTCCTGCGGCAAGAAAGGATATTTTCACTTTGGATAAACATCTTCGGATTTTGGGCAATCATCCTAAGTTACGAACAATGTACATGAGACTAACTGAGAGCATCATGAACCCTTAAGTTTTATCTATACGGGAAGAATATGTCTGTCTGAACCCGGTAAGGGTCAATCTTTTTACCCTTTTGATCGTAAGCATTTCCTACATAAATTTCATAGGGCGATTCTGTGCGTTTCTTTTTGCGGGTCTTCAGGAAATCATTTAATGCCTCATAAGCAACTGGTGTTAATTCGTAGGGTCCAAAGAAATGAGCCACAAGAGCACTGTCGCCGCCCAATGACCTTATAAAAAATCCTTTTGTGAGCTTCGTCGGCTTTTTATCAACTGGCAAACCCGCTTCAAAGAAGAAAGGTGTTTTCTGTGATCGATACCATGCGATAGGCGAGCCGGAAAGTTTTAAATTATTTTTCCGCATCTCCTCAGGAAGCGATTTTTTAAAAGCCAAAGCAAGCTTCGCATTGATGCGATCACTCGTACTCGCACTGTCTTTAATATAAAGCACAATTTGCTTTCCTGCAGCCGTATCCGTGATATTAATAATCGGCGCTTTATGCGTAGCAGAGCTTTCTACACGCTTGGTTGAATCAACTATCTTTTTACTTTTAGGCTGTGAATAATTTGTTGGGTCATCCGTTTTTTTCTGCTTGCAGGAAGTGTTTATTAAAACTGCGGCAGCGGCAGCGAAACAAACTGACCTAAATATTAAAACCGGGTAGTTCATAAGAAATTAATTAGGTTGTTATTATAAGATACGAGTTGTAAAAGAGCAATTTAGGCATTCTGATTTTATATTTTCTGAAATACAGATTTTCCCCAATTAGTAATTTAAACTAATTTTGCAATCCGAAATTTACACTATGTACAATATTACATTTAAGTTTGAGCAGAAAGGATTGGCGCCGGTTACGATAGAAAATGTTGATGCAAACCAGTCACTGTTGGAAGTTGCTTTGAAAAACGATATCGATCTTCATCATAATTGCGGCGGTGTTTGCGCATGTAGCACATGCCATGTGTATATAAATAATGGCG
>JANXYS010000173.1 GCA_025355935.1 Chitinophagales bacterium
CTGTTCGCCTACTTTTAAATTTTGCTGATCGGGATGAGGGACAATAGATGGATTGAACAATGCAGCGGCTTGTATTGAATATTCTTTGGTGAAAAAGGCGCCTAACAGGATTTTTCTTGGCGCTAAAAATGAGCTAATGTCTTCTCCGGATTGTTTGCTTACTTTATTAAAGTTACGTATGAAAACAGATTCAATTTCACGGTGCCTCGAACCGAAATCTTTCATCACTTCTTCCAGGCAATCCTTAACTGCATCTTCATCAATTTTATTAACCCGGTCAATGATATTCTTTACGCGGTCTTGTCCGGGTAGATACAGAAACTGATTGATAACGGCTCCTGCGTCAGCAAGTAATCTTATTTGGTTCTTAATTACCTTCATATTAATCTTTTAAGCCTGTAGAGGCCATACTTTGTATAAAATGTTTTTGAAAGAATAAAAAAGCGATCATAACAGGCAGGGCCAGTAATACCGCTGCCGCTATCTTTACTCCAAGCTGGCTGTCTGCACGTCCGCCTACAGCGAATAATGTTACTAATTGCGGCATCGTCATCAGTTGCTCATTCCTGATTACAATGAGTGGCCACAACACTTCATTCCACGAACCTATAAATGATAAAATGGCCACTGTAACCAACGTGGGTTTAATGTTAGGCCAAAGGATACGAAATATAATTCCCATTTCAGAACATCCATCCAGTCTTGCGGCATCTATCAGTGCTTGCGGCAACCCCTGAAAAGCCTGCCTGAACATCAGGATTGCAAATGCACTCACCGCGAAAGGGATAATCAATGCAAAGTAAGTATCTACCAGGTGAAGGTTCACCATGGTAATGTAATTTGGAATCAGCGTTATTTGAAATGGCAGTGACATAGTGAAAACGATGATATAAAAAATAAGCTGACGGCCTTTAAATTGCATCTTGGCGAGCGCATAGCCAACAGTCGAACCGGTTATTAAAACCAATGATGTTGTAAAAAGGGCTACCAATAAGCTATTGATCAGTGATCGGCCGATAGGAATTTTTGAGATCATTAATCTAAAGTTTTCCAGGCTGGGGTGCGACGGCCATAACGTCATTGTTCCAATTTCATGTAATGGCGCCAGGGAAGCTCCAATCATCCACACAAACGGATAAATGAAGGTAATCGCGGCAATCAGTAATGCTGCGTACATCAGTATTCTTTTCAAAGACAGTTGTTGTTTCTTCATCAAACTTCTTTTTCAATAATTTTTTTCTGTAATATCACAACAGTCATTATCATTATTGCATAGAAAAATCCGAGCGTAGCGGAATAACCCATATTGTAATATTGGAAAGCTTGTTTATAAATATACAGGACTGCCGAGAGTGTAGTATTCAAAGGTCCCCCGCCAGTCATAATATATGGTTCAATAAAAAGCGAAAAACCTCCGATCGTAGATAAGATCACCACCATAAAAATTGTTGGATTAATCATCGGCAGTGTAATATGGTAAAACTGTTGCCAACGGGTAGCGCCTTCCATTTTTGCAGCTTCGTAATATTGTGTAGGCACAGTTTGAAGCCCCACCAAAAAAAGGATTACGTACAGGCCAACATTTTTCCAGGTAGCCATCACCGCAATTGAATAAATGGCAACATCCGGATCAACCAGCCAGCCAATTTTAGCCACCCCCAATCCCATCAACATTTTATTGATTAAACCGAAATCAAATCCTAATAGTTGCTGCCATAAAATAGTAACAACCACACCCGAAACAATAACAGGCATAAAAAAGGATGCCCTGAAAAAAGACGCTGCTTTTATCTTCTGATTTAGTAGATATGCCAGCAATAACGAAACTATCAACTGCAGCGGAATATGCAGCAACAGGAACTTCAACGTATTACCAATGGCTTTCCAAAAAAGCCGGTCATGAAAGAGACGTGAATAATTATCAATGCCGATGAATTTCATCGGCGAGATGATATTCCATTTATTAAAAGTGAGAAAGAAACAAAACAAAACGGGGAACACAACAAAGATGATGACAAAAATGAGATAAGGAGATACCAGCAGGTACGGCAACCATTTTTTATTATAGGTTCGTTTTATTTTTTTAGTTTTTATTTCTACACCTATATTCATCCTTAACCCTTAAAATTGTTGAGCAATCATTGTGGCGTCCTCCCCCATTCTTACCGATTCTACTGCATTACTGTCATCAATAATTCTTGTATGTTCACTATTCCTGATCCAGCTCCATTGATCTCTTAACATGGCTGTTAGCATCTGCTGGTAACGGTTGGTTTTTAAGTCGCCGCTTCCGCAGTCTATCGTGACATCTTGATCGTAAATTATATCTGCAAATCTACCTCTGACACTCCTATCCTGTTCTCCTGTATGCTCAAGTATTGAACATGGACCAATCATTTCCCGAAGTTTTTTTAAATCGTCTGTTATAAATAGGCCGCGTACTTTCATCTTCACGGGAATCCATTCATATAGAGTAATATCGCCTTTTTCAAATTGCAGCCTCATCTCCTGGCGATCTAAAGTTTTCGGCTGATCAAAGCCATGATAAAAATTTACCAGGCCTCCTTCATATAATACCGTGGCCTGAACCCGGTCGAATATTGTTGTAGCAACCGCTTTTCGCCGCAGCTTAAAAGCGCTGACTATTTTGCCTCTTCCGAGCCAGCCAGAAAACATATCAAAGAAATGAACCCCATGCTCGATAAATATCCCCCCACTTTTTGCTTCATTCCAAAACCAATGATGCTCATTTAAATTCTCATCACTGGCATAATTTTCAAAATAGCCATGAAGAAAGTTTCCCAAGAGTTTTGTGGCTACTATTCTTTTTACCACATCGTAGAGCGGATTATATCGCTGCATCAGGTTAACTACGTATAACAGTTTCAATTTTTTCGCCAATTCCTTTACCTCTTCTGCTTCCCCTGTTGTTAATGCTGCCGGCTTTTCACAAATAACATGCTTACCCGCATTTAATGCTTTCACAGACATCTGAAAATGCAGAAATGGTGGTGTTGCGATGTATACCAGATTAATGGTACTATCCTTTAAAAACTCATCGTAATCGGTATAGAATGTCGCATTTAAGGTAGTTGCAAGTTTTTTTGAATGCTCAATATTCTCGTCGCAGACTGCAACAATATGTACGCCGTCCACTTCCAAAAAAGCATTAGCAGCAAAAGCTGCAAAGCTGCCTGCGCCTATTATCCCTATGGCTAATTCATTTTTCAAGATTGTTGCTTGTTTTATTTATTTTCTTTTCCCAGCAGCACGTTCACGGCACTCTCAGCATCGGCTACAGCGCTCTCGGGTGTTTTCTTTCCATAGATAACTGCAGCTTCATATTCCTGTGATATAATATCCAGGACTTCTACGATTACTTCGCAATTATCTACCCCTTTCACAAATGGTATTTCTTTTGCGAAAGGCATCATCATCGGGTTCCTGGTGAAATAATCCGCATAAAATTTATCATTGTCCAAATTTTTTCTCCTCGGTAACTGGCCAGTCGTTTCGAGTAGGCTAAGATCACCATTCTTATCAACGAGTGTTTTTATAAATTCCCATGCTGCCCGGGGATTAGAACAGGTATTAAAGAGCACAATATTTTTCGGGTCTGCATACGTATGCACCGGCCCGGTATGGGCATCAGGTACAATCGGCGAATAATAGTCAAAATCAAAACCCCTTGAAGGGATATTATTAAGATAGGTAATTTCCCAGGGTCCAGTCCACTTTGTCGCGATTGTTTGTATTACAAAAGGATCACTTGATGCAGCTGTATTTTCCTGGGAAAAATACTCACGCATGTATAAGGTTTGTAAAAATCTAAAAACTTCCACCGCATATTTATTATTAAATGCTGCTTTATTATTTACAATTAGTGGGGCGCCATCTGAAGCGGCCAGGTACAAAGGATAAAAATTAAATAACCGTTCGTACCATATTGCTTTCACCGCGGTATAGCCAAAGCGTTTCTGTACAGATGAAGCCTGGTTATTTTTTTTAAACAGCTCTGCAGCTTTCAGGTAAGCACTGTAGGTTTTAGGAACATCAGAAATATTATTGTCCGCAAAAAGTTTTTTGTTGTAGATCGTCATGATCGGGTTTACTTTCCATGGCACCTGGTAAATGTGCCCATCCGATGAAGTGATCTCTTTAATAACATTGCTGTCGCAACGCTCTCTTATGAAATCGAGGAAGCCAGTTATTGTATCCAACGGAATTAATACACCAGCATGAGCATACATTTCAACGTTCCCCTGCCACATATTGGCGTAAATATCAGGCGCTGATTTACCAACAACTGCGGCAAGAATCACCTCTTCGCTCGACTGCCCCTCAGGAATGGGCTGCATATGAACCGGTACATCCTTATGGGCAGTATTCCACTTATCTTTTATTGACGTGCATAATTTGATTTCCTGGTTGTTATTGGAACACCAAAAGAGCAATTCTTTATTTCTTACCGTACTGTTACCGCATGATTCAGCAAGAAAAAACAACATTAAGAGACCGCCATATAGCATCATTGATTTCATAAGATAAAAACTAAAAGCGACTAAATGATTTTCTTTTTTCATCCAAAGAATGGAAAGAATTTATAAAGAATCCCTACAGGCTTTTAGTACCGCAGGGATTCTTTTTTAATAACCGTAAAA
>JANXYS010000216.1 GCA_025355935.1 Chitinophagales bacterium
ATTAATCCAAAACTTGTAGCCGAACTTAATCAGTACGGTATCACCGAACAGCATTCATTATTGCCCGAGCAATTATTTAACTGGCAGCAATTATTTACGATAAGGGGGTTTTTCTTTATCGTATTTGGTGGCTTCTTAGTAGGGTTTGGAACCCGTTATGCTGGTGGCTGCACTTCCGGGCATGCTATTATGGGTTTATCGAATTTGCAATTGCCTTCCTTAATCGCAACAATCAGTTTTATGGCGGGGGGCTTTATAATGGCTAACATTATTCTTCCTTTTATTTTAAAATTATAAATAATGCAAACAGAATTTGTAAAACCGGTTTATCAAAATACGGATTTTGAAGTAAGATCGCTAGATGTATTAAACACTGAAGTACGACAGAAGGAAAGCCTTATATCTTACGTAAAGTATTTAATAATGGGATTATTCTTCGGCATTATTCTTATAAAATCGGAGGTCATATCATGGTATCGTATTCAGGAAATGTTCAGGCTTCAAAGCTTTCACATGTTTGGTGTGATTGGTTCCGCTGTAATTACGGGTATAATATCAGTAATGCTAATAAAGAAGTTTAACATCAAAACAATCAGGGATGAGAAGATAGAATTGCCAGCAAAAAAATTTAATAAAGGGCAAGTTTATGGTGGGTTGATATTTGGCTTTGGATGGGCTATCACAGGAGCTTGTCCAGGTCCGTTGTTTGCTCAAATAGGTTTGGGCTTTAGTGTAATTATAGTTACGCTTTTAAGTGCCATAGCAGGCACATGGGTGTATGGTTTACTTAGAGAAAAGTTGCCTCATTAACATTTATGCAAGGTTCAGGTATCATGGAATGTACTTAGATGATGAGGAAGTTTTGTAACACAAAAAGATATTATGCAGATAAAACAATTTGAAAATAAGAACCTTTCACACTACAGTTATGCAATTTTAAGCGAGTGTGAAAAGAAGATAGTATTAATTGACCCATCCCGGGATGCAAGTCAATACTATGCTTATGCGAAAGAGAATGATGCTCAAATTACTGGGATTATTGAAACGCATCCTCATGCCGATTTTGTAAGTAGTCATTTAGAGTTGCATCAAACTACCGGCGCAATCATTTTTACAAGCAAGGATGTTCATGCTCTGTATCCTCACCAGCCTTTCGATGAAGGGCAAACTATAGAGGTAGGAAAATTTAAACTGATAGCACTAAATACACCAGGACATTCTCCGGACAGTATCAGCATTTTATTAGAATACGAAGGAAAGCAAAAATGCGTCTTCACGGGTGATACACTTTTCATCGGTGATTGTGGCAGACCTGATTTACGGGAAGCTGCAGGAAAAATACAAACAACAAGATTAGAACTTGCGAGGAAGATGTATCATTCTCTCAGGGATAAACTGATGCTGTTGGAGGATGATGTGATAGTATACCCGGCCCATGGGGCAGGAACGCTTTGCGGCAAAAACCTGAGTAACGAAAGTAGTAGTACGATAGCAGAAGAGAAGAAGACAAACTGGAGCTTACAGGATGCAACTGAAGAGGAATTTGTCCAGAGTTTGTTAGTAGATCAGCCGTTTATCCCGCATTATTTTCCCTTTGACGTAGAGCTCAACAGGAAGGGCGCGCCAGGTTTAAAAGACAGCATTGACAATATTAAAAGAGGCATTACTGTTGATGGGCAACCCGTATCAACTTTCGATAAATCTTTGTGGGTAATTGATACAAGAAATGAAGATGATTTTAAGAAAGGACATTTGCCGCATTCAATTAATCTGATGGAAAAGGGAAAATTTGAGACCTGGTTGGGCAGTATTATCAAACCCGGTGAAAGTTTTTATTTAGCAAGTGAAAGCAATGAGCAGTTACAACGAATGTTAGATAGGACGGCTTCAATCGGTTATGAAAGCCAGGTTATAGAAGGATTCGTGATTAAAAGCGGAACAATAATAGAAGAAAAACTTAATGCCGGGGAGTTTGAAATTCATCAGCAGGATTATACAATAGTAGATGTCCGAAATGCCACTGAAGTGAAAGAACGAAAGATTTTTGAAAATAGCATTTCTATACCGTTAGCAGAGATGAGTAATAGGATTAATGACATTCCAACCAATAAGCCAATTGTTGTTCACTGCGCAGGAGGCTACAGAAGTGCAGCAGCGAGTTCTTTGATACATTCGCAATTGAATGGTCAGGTCCGCGTTTTAGATCTTGGGGAAGCAGTTAAGCATTTTCTTTAAATTTTTAGAATATAATCCAACAACCATATTGACATACAGTTTATGCAATTAGATAGTGGCTTAACGCTGTTATAAATATTATTGCGCAGCATGACGGGAATCGCGAACATGTTTAATCCGGGCAAAGCAGGTCCTCCCCGAAATGAAACACCCAGCCCAGCCCCTAAGAATAAAGGCTGGTATCGGGTGCGTAGTTGACCAAAACCTTGCTACGGATGCGTTTGAAGGGCGTCAGTAGGTAAGCAAACTTTATAATTATGATTCTAATGTCTTGTGTGCTGGAAGGAGTATATCAGGGTTAAACTATACTTTGTAACTTCGTAGCTTCTTCCCCGTTTACGCTTATTTCGTGCCTTCCTCTTTCTTAATTTGTCCTGTCTTTTTTGGCTTCTGCATCACCAAGGCGTCCAGGTTGGAATTATATTTATACATCGATTTCATGTACATGACCATGAAGCGAACCCTGTATGGGCGACCATTGGAGAGCTTACCGGTGATGGACACGGTATCCCTTCCTTGTTTAACGGTAAGCACCTTGCCATCTACAAATTGGTATTCATTTACAATGACCGGTGCAAAGAATACAAAGGCCTTGCGCTCATCGGCATGGTATTCTACGCGGCGGGCAGTGATCTCCACTTTACTTGAGTCCAGCTCTTTCTGGTAGTCGACCATGTAAGGTTTAACGATGCTGTCGAGTGGGGGAAGGAGTTTGCGGTCTTCGTTCTTAAGAAAGGATACCTGGAGTGTATCGCCGTCGAGCAATTTATAAAAGCTATGTTTATAAAATTTTTGATCTGGCGGCATAGTGACCTGGGCCTCAGCTTTTCCTGTTACAAATAGTACAGTTATAAGAATAAATAATTTGCGCATGATAATGTATTTAGATGTTTAATAAATAGTGATATAATTTTATTGGATAGGTAGTTTATATTAATTGCCTGCAATTCGATTCATCTCGACAGAGATTTCAGCGTTAGGAACGTCTAAATTTAGTGGTTCACTGCCTCCCTTGTTTGCATATATGCTTTGATCTGCCGGCAAATCACCCTCCGCTTGTACCCCAATGAAGCTATTGCTCTGAACTGCTGCTGTTAACGTTTCCGGATCTTTCACAACTGATTTTGTAGGTGCCTTCATTTTTACAATCCTTTCAGTAGCGGTACTTTTCAGTGCTGCCTTTACTTCCGGCGCGATTATACGATTGGTAACTACCGGTACCGACCGCACGGTTTCAACCGTAGCAGTACGGGTAGCAGTGGGCGGGCTGTCGAAAATATTTGCCGACCACAAAAAGAACCCGATACTGCACAATACTCCTGCACTCCGTAAGGCCTGCCGGGTATGACGTTTTCTCCGATTTCTTTTTAATACTGGTTGTAAAACGAGCATTATCCTGGCCAATTGCTCTGGCGTGGGGCCGCTGTTGTCTTCCTTGTCAAACCTGTCTTGCCACATTTCTCGTAAACTTTTATTCTGTTCCATCGAAAAATCGTTTTATGTTTAGAATCCTTCTTAGCTCTTTTTTTGCATGGAAAAACTGCGACCTGGAAGTTTCTTCGGTTATGCCCAGTAGTTCGCCGATTCTTTGATAACTACATCCTTCCTTTACGCGTAAAGTAAAAATGGTGCGGTATCCGAGTGCGAGTTGCCGAATTTCATTCACCAGCATGTCATATTGTTTTGGGGTTACCTGGAACCCCGGCTCGGGGTCAATCACTTCATGTGCTTCACCGTTAATGCTGCAAACTGTCAACTTCTTCTTTGTTTTTGTTTTCCGCTTTAGGAAAGTCATGCAATGATAAAATGTCATCGTCTTCGAATAATTCTCCAGGTGCTTGTCTGATGTATAGCTGAACGTAGCCAGGCTGTCGAAGAACCTGATGAAGACAAGTTGACTTTCATCGTCCCAATCACATTCATCCAACAAGTTTTTACAAACTTCCATTACTGACGGCCATATAAATTCCATTAGCTTCGAGCAGGCCAGCCGGTCTTCTTTTTTAGCAAGCAGTACGATTTCCTCTAAGTTCATGCAGTTGTTTTAGCAGTTACGTTGTATAATAAAACCAGCAGGCTTTTTTCATGATAACCATCTTCCTTCTGCACTCCCTCTACTATTAATAGCTACCGTTTTGATGTTTCGTTGTATGGATGTGGAAAAGAATTTTAAAAAACAACGAGAAACAAGCTAAAACTTTTTTGAGGCGCTCCATCATTTCATCCTGCCGCGCGGTATTTCCGTGCAAGCGTCAACATTTTCGACAGGTAGTCTTTTACGACTTCCAATGTGGCTGGTTCAATATTTTGAGCTTTTTTCAAAAAGCTGTAGGTTGAAATTTTTTCTGCGCGCCCGGTTTGTACCAGCGAGCAAACTCTCCTGATGACTTCAGCAAAATTGTCCGTCTGCACAATGCCGGCGTCTACCATGAACCGCGCGAAACAGCTAATCTCCCCGACTGTCAGTCCGAGTTTAGCCTTAGCCAGCTTGTTACCCGTATCAGCATCTGTAGCTTTTTGTGGCTCCGGCGCAGCTTCTTTCTGCTCCAGGTAAGTTATTTCGCAGCTCAGCCAGTTGTCCAGAAGCTGTGTTCCTGAAGGACCTGAATGCATAAGGCCCGGACTGCAAAGTGTATGCTGGCGGCAAATTTTTAATTGGTAGTGGAAGAAAGCGATCTTCTGCCTGTCTGTCGGGTATAGCTTCGCGTAAGTCTTCAGGTATTTCACCTGCCAGTTCAGAAACTGAAGGCTATTACAGCCTTGTTCATGCAATAGCTTACATACCGCGGCTTTGTTGACGCTTGTGGCATTGAGTAACCCAAGAACCGCCTTGCGATAACAAACTATTTTTTCAAATTCGGCGAAACTGGGTGGCCGGTTTAAATGTAGGAACTGCCGGAGTGGTAACAACAGGATTTCAGTAAGTGACCCGGGAACTTTTTGAATTCGCATGGTAGTCGACAAGCGCTGCATTAGTAGATTGATCGGCGTACGGTTGCACTCCAGGAATAGTAGCGGCAGAATTGGATCGTAGCTTAACGTTGTATGAAATCTTCTCAATAGCCAGCTGCATAACAATGTAAGCCGATACTCGTACTGGTAGAGAATTTCCGTCAACGGCTCACCCGCACCCTCACCCGCATTTTTGATAAAAAAGCTCCGCCGCGCCCCCAGGCGTAATGTGCAGCACTGAATAGTTGAGAGCGTTTCCCCTAACTGCTTTTCAAATGCGGGGTAGTTCGTGCAATAGCTTTCGAGGGCCGAACATTTGATGTTCCTGATGGTTGCGAGGAAGGAATCCTTTGCGTCTCCCAACAATAGTGATCGTATAAGTTCCTGGTCTTCTAAGGTGCATCCAAGCAGGGTACTGGTGATGTCTTTCAGTTCAGCAAATTGTTGTTGCGTCATGGTTCAGTCTTTTAAATATTAGGGAAGAAAGAAGGGCGGCCTTATTTAGCACCTCCCCTAATAGTATAGCTACCATTTAAGCCCTCCGTTGCACGAGTTAGAAAAAAAACCTAAAAAATTGTTGGTGTTTTCCCCGCAAAAGCGCTGGTTTTTAACCTTGGAAATATTAGTTGTTGTGCCTGCGATTAGACAGATCCGCAGTGCCTGGAAAATTATTTTGCCATTTTTTAAAGATTTTTTTTGCCCTGAAACCCTTGCTGCGCCTATTATTTTACCAGGGTGCATGCACCCGGTTGCACTTTCTGGGTGAGAATTATTTTTTTGCTTTGTCCTCAGAAATCAGGAGAGCAGTAACAAACAAAAAAAATATCGCTGCCTTTATTTCCTCGTAAAAAAAACATGCGAAAAAGGGTGCTGTAACAAATTTCAAAATCGGGATTTCATCTGTGACAGCATGACAATCCGCGCAAAAACCTGTCACAGCCTTTATTTATAAACTCATTAAAACTTAAAAACATGAAAGGCGAATTAAAACTAAAACAGTTCCGGGAGCAGCTTAATCTCAGCCAGTTAGAGATGGCGAAATTCTTACGTACTACCAGGTCGCAGATTGCCATGGTAGAGAAAGGGGGTCGTTCCCTGCAGATT
>JANXYS010000252.1 GCA_025355935.1 Chitinophagales bacterium
TCAATCAGCAGTACAAAACAAATGATCTTGCCCTTTACCTAACCTTCGGCAGACTGGAATATCCGCATACAATCTTTCTTTCTTCTCCTTCCGCGCAGCCGGCACCGTTATCAGGGTATATGAAGCCTAAGGAAATGGAAGGCCCTCTTAAATTTTTTGGCGAAAAAGCTGATGCGTCGACAACGTTCGTTGAATTCAGTAAAACATTAAAGAAGGAATGGTAATTTATACCTGAGTCTTTTCGCAATTCGTAATTCCATTTGTGATATTATTTCTGGTTCGACCGTAAATTGTAAGCATAACTCAGATCGTATGCTGCAACGAAGGCTCGGACTTTTCCAATCCACGGTTTTAAACATGATCGACATGGTGGGCATTGGCCCTTTTGTCACCCTGCCCATCGTGATGGGATTGCTTGGCGGAATGTACCTGTATGCGTGGATTGCCGGAGCTATACTTTCCCTGATTGATGCAATGATCTGGAGTGAGCTCGGCGCTGCTTATCCGCTTGCGGGGGGTAGTTACAACTTTTTAAAAGAGGCTTACGGCAAAGACGGGCCGGGCAAGCTTATGAGTTTTTTGTACGTCTGGCAAACAATTATACAAGCCCCCCTGGTGGCTGCTTCGGCGGCAATCGGGTTTGCCCAGTATTTCGTTTACCTGGTTCCGTTAAGCCATTGGCAGCAGTCTATTCTGTCGGGTTGCGTAATTATCTTCATCACCTTTCTTTTATACAGAAATATAGAAAGCATTGGTAAGTTAGGTATTCTCCTGTGGGTAGGCGTTATAGCTACAATGGGCTGGATAATCTTTGGTGGAATCCAGCATGGAAATTTTTTCCAGCCTCTTACAGATTTGGGCGGGAGCTTTACTTTGAAAAACCTGGCTTCTTTCGCCTTTGGCCAGGCCTGCGTTAAAACTATTTACAGTTACCTTGGCTATTATAATGTTTGCCACCTTGGCGGCGAAATAAAAAACCCAGGCCGGAATATTCCCAGGAGTATGTTTATCTCGGTTATCGGCATCGCCATTCTTTACCTTGCGATGAATATGAGTGTTGGAAGCGTGATTGGGTGGCAGGAAATAAAATCCTGGCAGGATCATAATCAGAATAATTTTGTTGTAAGCATCTTCATCGAAAGACTATACGGGCACCAGGCTGCGATTATAGCAACTGTAATGATATTATGGGTGGCACTTGCGTCGCTGTTTGCTGTGATGCTGGGTTACAGCAGGGTACCTTATGCAGCGGCAAGTGACGGGGCTTTTTTTAAAGTTTTTGCAAAACTTCACCCCACCAAAAACTTTCCTTATGTATCACTATTAGTTCTTGCAGGTTTCGCATTTCTTTTTAGCCTTATATTCAGGATGGGAGAGATCATCAGCGGCATTCTCGCGATGCGGATTATAGTCCAGTTTATTGGCCAGGCAATAGGAGTGATTTTGTTAAGACGGAAAAATGGTACAAGTAATCTCCCATACCGTATGCCAGTGTATCCTTTACCGGTAGTTTTTCTTATTCTTATGTGGCTGTTCGTATTTTACTCAACGGGTTTCAAAATCATGTTAACCTTTCTTGCAGTTCTCATCAGCGGGTTTATGGTATACTTAATTCAGGCCAAAGTAAAACAGCAATGGCCATTCCAAAAAGCTCGTGTAAATTCTTAGAAGTCTTACATTCCCTGATCTTTCAATTCATCTAGCAAACTTTCAATATTCAACGCTTCTGTGTACATGATGATGCGCCCATCTTTATCGTACTTCCACTCTTCTTTAGGTCGGTCGTAATAAAGCTCTACACCGTTACCGTCGGGATCATTAAGATATAATGCTTCTGATACTCCGTGGTCGGCAAAACCGGTGAATGTCTTCCCGGCATCTGTTAATCGTTGGTAGATAAATGCCAGATCCTTGCGGGTGGGGTAGAGGATCGCTGTATGAAATAATCCGGCGCTGTGCAGGGGTGCCGGCGGAGCATCCTTACTGTACCAGGTGTTTAAACCGATATGATGGTGGTAACCGCCCGCAGAAATAAATGCAGCCTCCGTACCATACAGGGTAGTCACTTCGAAGCCAAGCAAATCGCAATAAAATTCCATACTGCGTTTTAAATTTGCAACCTTAAGGTGCACGTGACCTATCTGCGTTTTGCCGGGTATTTTATATGGTTGGTTCATACTTTTTGCTTTAAAAGCTTACTGATAAATAAAATCATCTATGTTTCGCCACCCACCGCCCGAGATCAATCAGAACTTCTGCCCTGTTAATTTCATTCAGCATTTCATGCCTTCCATTTTGATACAATTTGTATTCTATATCATGAACTCCAGACTTCTGCCATCTCCTTATGAGCGTAAGAAACCCTTTGCCGTCGAGGCCTACCGGGTCTTCGCTTCCTGCAAAGCAGTAAACAGGGATATCGCGGGGGATTGCTTTCAAATTCTGTTCTTTGAATGTATCCCGGAGTCCTTTAAAAAAGTAATAAAAAAAGCCGGAACTGCATACATAACCACATCGTTTGTCCGCAACATATTTATCTACTTCGCTGTCGTCTCTGCTAAGCCAGTCGTGGTTTGTCCGGTTGGGTTTAAATTTGCTATTAAATTTGCCAAAGGAAAGTTTGTTAATTAATTCACTTCGATGCCGGGCACCAAATACTTTATATTGTATGTAAGCTATGGCGATTCCAAGATTTAAGAGGGGATCGGGTTGGCCGTTGGTTGCTGAAAGAATAAGCCCCTGCAAGTTTTGCCCATAAAGTTGAAAATACCGTTGGCATATAAACGATCCCATGCTGTGGCCGAACAGAAACACAGGCTTACCGGGAAAGCGTTGATGCAGGTAGTCGATGATTATTTTTAGATCCCCGATTTGTTTGTAGTACCAGTTTGCTTCTCCAATGCCAAGTTTATCAACACTATCTACAGCGGTTCCATGTGCCCGGTTCTCATTTGCGAAAACAGCATACCCTTCCTCAATAAATTTCGTGGCGATGGGAGTGTAACGTTCTGCATGTTCAGCCATACCATGAACGATGTGAATAATTATCCGGGGTTCTTCATCGGGTAACCATGCATACAATGGCGTGCAATACTCCTTTGAAGTTGCCAAATGAAAATATTCTGTTTGCATAAATGGAATGAATGGATTTTCAAAACCTGGTCAAACACAATTAGCGATATGTCAGTAATTAGTTAGTGCTGACTTTATTCTTTGAGGGTTTCTCCGGAAGCAACTTAAAGCTAGTAGCTACAAACCTGTTATCGACAATTTGTCCCGACACCTTCGCCTTCCTGGTTGCGTTACAAAATCCATCCTTGCTGTGGGCGTCTCCGTGGTTATCGATACTTGTTCCATCAACGAAGTAAGGTTTGTTATCGATCAGAACTGCGAGCTGGCAGCCTTTTCCCTGCATGTGAAACTGGCATTCACCGCAGGCTGCTTCAACAATCCTATTTTTAACCGGAACAGCTGTCTGTGCACTTGCATTAATACTAACCAGTGCGATAACCAGTACTATAAAATATCGAATCATACATTGAATTTTAAACGTGAAATGATTAAGCCGCAAAAACATTCTTAACCAGGCTTGTTACTGCTGCAAAAGTTATACAAAAAATGCGAAGTGTTTAACTTCGCATGTGATTATTTTATCCCGCCATATCAGGAATATCGTCGGCTTTGTACAAGCCTGCATCTAATTTCTTCTTTGTTTCTTCGAAAGCCTTAAGTGTGATTTCAATGTCTTCGGGTGAGTGGGATGCGGTTGGTATTAGCCTATATATAATATCACCTTTTGGAATCACGGGATAAACCACAATGCTGCAAAAAACGTGATAATTCTCCCGAAGATCCATAACCATCTGTGTGGCTTCCGGCACATCTCCTTTCATATAAATAGGAGTTACGGGGCTGTTGGTATGCCCGATATCGAAACCTCTTGCTTTAAGTCCATCCTGCAAAAGCTTTACGTTGCTCCACAATTTATCACGCAGTTCGGGCATATTTATCACCATCTTCATTCGGGTGAGCATGCCTTCTACTATCATAAGTGGCAGACTTTTCGCAAAGATCTGACTACGCACGTTATACCGGAGAAACTTAAGCACATTTTTCGGGCCCGAAATAAATGCTCCGATGCTTCCCATACTTTTTACAAAAGTGCTGAAATAAAGATCAACCCCTTCCTGGCAATCCTGGGCCTGGTCAGCGCCGCCGCCGGTTGGACCCATATACCCAAAACCATGAGCATCGTCTATAAGCAACCTGAATTCAAATTTGTTTTTTAATGCAACGATCTCTTTTAGAATGCCCTGTTCGCCATCCATTCCAAATACTCCTTCTGTAATAACCAGGATACCACCACCATTCTTTTCCGCTATTTTCTGAGCACGCACCAATTGCTTTTCACAATCGGAAATATCGTTGTGTTTGAACGCGTAGGTTTGTCCCATATGTAACCGGATACCGTCTACAATACATGCATGAGACTCGGCATCATATACTATTACGTCCCGGCGGTTAACCAGTGCGTCAATGCAACTCATAATCCCCTGGTAACCGAAGTTAAGCAGCATTGTGTCTTCACGGCTGACGAACTCACTAATCACTTTTTCAAGTTCTTCATGTTTTTCGGTATTCCCACTCATCATTCTTGCTCCCATGGGGTTTCCCATACCATACATTTCTGCTGCTTTTGTATCAATAGCTCGCACTTCCGGGTGATTTACCAGGCCCAGGTAATTATTTAAACTCCAAACAATCATTTCCTTTCCCCTGAAGGTCATCCGTGGTCCTAACTCACCTTCGAGTTTCGGAAAGGCAAAATAACCGTGAGCCCTATCCATGTGCTGACCAAGGGGCCCGCCATCTTTCACTAGTTTTTCAAATACGTCCATTCCTTTTAATATTTAAGTTTAAGGCTTGTTTCGTTGGTCGTCAGATCCAATAACTACATAGTTGTTTGCAATGCTTCACTTAAATGATAAGATTTGCATCGTAATTTACAGGGGGCAAAAATAAGGCATTACAAGCAAAAGATGTAACAAGTGCTTAATGTAGACATCGTTACCCTGAATGGGAAACATTTAACTTTGTAAAAAAAGGATGATGCAAAAATTCATTTTTACAGCGGCCATCGTTACGTTTGGTTTTCTCAGCACCTCGGCCCAGCAAAAAGTACTTACCCGAATAAAATCATCTTCAGCAAAACCAAAATTAGTGGTTGGAATTGTAATAGACCAAATGCGTTGGGACTTCCTTTATCGTTACCAGGCCAGGTATAGCAATGGGGGCTTTAAACGTTTAATGGCCGAAGGGTTTAGTTATGATAATACGATGATTCCTTATATTCCCTCTTATACCGCGGTTGGCCATACTTGCATATATTCTGGCAGCGTGCCGGCGATTTCAGGAATCGTAGGAAACAATTGGTTTGACAAGTCTATCAACCGGAATGTTTACTGTACTGAGGATTCCTCGGTTGCGGGTGTCGGCAATAATGATTACCAGGGTAAAATGAGTCCTAATAACCTTTGGGCAACCACGATAACTGACGAGTTAAAGCTTAGCAATAATTTTCAGAGTAAGGTGATTGGCATTTCCCTCAAGGACCGTGGTGCAATCCTTCCTGCTGGTCATACGGCCAATGGCGCATACTGGTATGATGAGAAAACCGGGAAATGGATCAGCAGCACGTTTTACATGAAGGCTTTACCCGACTGGGTGAACAGGTTTAATGATAAGGACCTGGCGGGAGACTTTATGAAAAAAGACTGGACGACACTTTACCCAATAGATACCTACACTTTTAGCACAGCAGATAATGAACCATACGAGAGCGTGATACCCGGGGAATCAACGTCGACGTTCCCGCATAAGCTCTCATCAATCTCATCAGGAAAATATCTGTCGTTTAAATATGTTCCATCAGCCGCAACCTTTACGTTCGATTTCGCTAAAGAAGCTATCAGTAACGAACGGCTCGGAGGCAATGCTGCGACTGATTTCCTGGCTGTGAGTGTATCTTCAACGGATTATATGGGGCATAGTTTTGGGCCTAATTCAGTTGAAGCTGAAGATACATACCTCAGGCTAGACAGGGATATCGCGGATTTTCTTACTTACCTGGATACTAAACTAGGGAAGGACAACTACCTTGTGTTTTTGACTGCTGATCATGGCGTTGCTCACATCCCGGGGTTTATGACTGAACATGGTATGGGCGCCGGTGTTTTCAGCGATCTGGGATTACAGTCGGAAATCAATAAGGCGGTTAGTGATCATTTTGGAATCGCGAACGCTGTATTAAATCTCCAAAATTACCAGGTGTACCTCGACCTTGAAGGAATTAGGAAACAAGATAAAGATCTTGCAGGAATCAAAGACATGATCATAAGGAGACTAAAGTCTAAGCCATATATCACTAATGCCTTCGAATTAAAAGACCTTTCTTTAACGACATTAGCTGAACCTATAAAAACAATGATTGCTAACGGTTATAACGGTGTAAGAAGTGGAGATATACAGTTTGTTTCCAAACCCGGGTACTTTGATGGATCAAATAAAGGAACAACTCATGGTCTTTGGAATCCATACGATTCGCATATTCCGTTACTGTTTTTTGGCTGGAATGTGCCACATGGTAAAACTTACAGGAGCGTATATATGACAGATATTGCTCCGACAATCGCCGCAAAGCTTCAGATACAAATGCCGAGTGGGAGTGTAGGTAAAGTGCTTGAAGAGATTGTAAATTAAAATTTTCCGGAGATTAAAAAACCCGCAGTCTAAGACTGCGGGCTTTTTAATATAAGTTGCTAAAGGTTGCTTTTTAAATCTTTACAACGCTATAAGTATTTGTTATGAAGTTAACGGTGATCTTATAGTTGCCGGCTACAGCTGGGGCAGGAATATTTGCGGGATCGCTACTGCTTCCGTAATTCGCTCCGAACGTTCCCCCTGTTGCAGAAGAACCGCCAAATTGTGGCTGCCATTGTCCGCTTGTGTTAAGAAATTTATACTCACCCCCAGGTACAAACGCAATAGTTAATTCAAAAACTCCATTAGTGACCTGCGTAAATTTCTGAGCTGCAGGCGGGTCATTACGCCATCCACCTCCTGTAGCGCTTCCGGTGATGTAAAGATCAGGCGATAATGCGTTGTTCACCTTAGTAACCGTATACTTGCCCTGCTGAAAGTCGTAAATCATTTTGTACCATCCTGCGCCGCCTGCCACATTAGCCGGGAAATCATTGGGAGCTTTAAAATTAAAGCTACCTGCTTCCGCAGTAGGGTTTGTTGAATTATTTACAGAATATTTATCATCCCAATTACCACCCTGTTGTAACAGGAGATAAGCACTATTGCCACTTAAATGGAAAATACCGCCCCAGGTGGTTTCATCTAAACGTGTTAACTCACGGATCGCGGGCATTACACCTGGATTTGTCCAGTCAAAATCAGTTGCACCGCCTGTAATGAACAAACGTTGCGTAGCTGGTAAAGCGATTTTTGGTGGAACTTTATAAGCACTTGCTGTCAGCTTAATAGTATTAGAATATACGGGCTCATTGTTGTTTTTATAAGACGCGAGCAATCTGATGTAAAGGTCATGTGGAGCGTTAAAAGCAAACCCATAATTCAACAAAATAACATTAAGCTCTTTTGCCGTGAAACTAGTACTAAGCGCCCCTGTAATAGTTTTAGTAACGGCTTTAGAAAAGCTGCCATTAGCTGTGTCTATCTGTAAGATGTACTTGTAGTTAGAAGTATCTGTAGAAAACTTCGGCGTAGTCCATGTGAATGCAACTATAGTATTTAAAGAGTCAGTTGCAGTAGGGGCAACAGAGGTTTTTGAACTGGAAAGTACAGGCGCTGTTCCACTGGTATAAACAGGAAGATCTTCGACTTTTTCACAGGAAGTGAAGAGTAGTGCAAGCACGGTAAGGAAGCAGAATGAACGAAAGATATATTTCATAAAAAGCTTTTTTAAAATGATGTTATTGTTTAACTACAGTAATGGTTTTGTTTGATAAGCTGACTGTTAATTTATAGTCACCTGCAACCGACGGAGTAGGTATAGCGCTTGGATCGCTTCCACCCCCGGGATTTTCAACGATAGTTCCGCCTGTTGCCGGCGCCCCGCCCCATTGAGGTTGCCATGCACCACTGGTGGTAAGAAGTTTATATTCTTTGCCGGGTACAAATGATTTTATAATAGTAAATGTATTAGATACACGGTCGTATGCAAATTTCTGATTCTGGGGAGGCGTATTAGTATAATCAGAAGGTACTGCAGTTCCTGTAATCCAAAGATCCGGATCAACAGAATAAGGGGTCACCTTCAGCATCATCTCGTTTGAATAAAGATTGGTGGGGTTGGTTGCTGTTTCTGAACCGAGATAAGATTTTACCCTGATACGAAGATTATTCGCTGCAGAAGGAACGAGTCCTAAACCACCGTCGGCCTTGGCTTTCACCAAAAAATTATTAAATTCCCCTTGGCTGAAAGATTTACTTAAATCGATTTTTGACGTTGCAAAGGTTGCAAATTTGGCCCCGCCTACAGTATCCACCTGTATTGCATAAAGCACATCCTGGGAACTAACTCCCGTGTTAAAAGAGTAGCCAGGATTTGTCCAGCTTAATCTTAAAAGTTCGACATCCTTCTTCGCCTTCTCTAGTACTACACTCCCCGCAAGGGAAGAGGTAGCCACAGGTGCGGTTCCATTTTGGAAAACAACTTTGTTTTCGTCTTTTTTGCAGCCGGCAACTGCGATAGAAAGCAGAAGCAGGAAAGAACATATTTTAATTAAATTTTTCATTTTATATACGTTAGAAGTTTTAAAATTAGTAGCCTGCATTTTGTGTCAGGTTCGTGTTTGCCGTCCTGTTAGCTGAAGGGATAGGGTAGATATTATATTTGCTGTCTACCGAAGTTCCTGAAGCTACACCGCCTTTCCATGGCCACAGGTACGAACCTGTTGTTAAAAGGTTGTAACGTATAAGATCAGTTCTGCGGTGTCCTTCCCAGTAAAGTTCTCTGCCTCTTTCGTTTAAGATGTTCTGAAGTGTAAGTTCTGCAGCTGACCATGGAGTAGCCTGGGAACGGGAACGGACAAGGTTTACGTAATTCAATGCCGTACCCGATGAACCACCTGTACCGCCGCGCAGCACTGCCTCTGCATAGATCAGGTACATTTCCGGTAAACGCATAACCGGGTAATCTACGTCAGAAAAGGCGAGCGTTAGATCTGAAACCGGAAGTCCGTCAGAACGTTTATTGATATATTTTCTTACCGCCATCCCGGTAGAAAAATCCCCGATGCTTGTGATGGCTATTTGCGACGGTGATGCTTTCCTTACAGAAGTGTAAAAAGACGTAGCCCTTAGATCTTTTGACGTATCAAGGTTACCGCTTCCATCTGCAGGAAACAAATCGGCAAGTCCTTTTGTAGCCCTGTAACCAGCCCAACCGCCAGAAGCTCCAAAGTCTGCGTTATCTGCACCTGCGGGTGCATGAATAAAGAAAGTAGTATTTCCGTAAGACTGAGTTCTTAAGCCATCACAGTTAATCGCGAAAATAATTTCGTCTTTCCTTTTCTCATTATCCGCCATAAAAAGTTGTGCATATTTCGGTTGAAGTGAATACCCGCCATTAATAACTTTGGCCGCATAGGTAATAGCTTCTGTATTTTTATCTGCACCGGTGTAAACTTTCGCGTTCAGGTAAAGTCTGGCTAACAATCCCCAATTCGCACCCTGGTCAACACGACCATATTCGGCTGTTTTGACAGTGGCAAGATCGTTTTGAATGGCCAGCAATTCAGATTCTATATAGGTAAACAATTCAGTTCTTGATTTTTCAACCGGAAGAAAGGTACCCACACCGTCAGCCTCTGTTATAAAGGTTGATTTTCCAAAAAGGTCGAGCATAACCCAATAATTGAAGGCACGTAGAAAACGGGCTTCTGCCTTCGTTTTACGAATCTCACCCGCATCAGCACCGGTAATATTTCTCGAAGCAAGATTTGCGTCTGAGGCCTGGCGAATGTATTCATTGATTAGCGTTATGTTGTATATCGGCCGCGCATACATTCCAAGAATAAATGGATCCGCACTATTCCAACTCAGGTTGTGGAAACTTTTTATGGTTTGATCATCCCAGGCTACCACAGCCTCATCAGTTGGCAATTCCTGCAAATTGAAAAATCCGCGAATAAAGCCAACCTGAGAACCCTCATCAAGCCCGCCTGCGATATCCGGTTGGCCTGCCGGGCCGGAATTTCCCGAAATTGACAGAGTACCATATAATTTGGCAAGTATACTTTTGTAACCCGCGGCACTGGCATAAACTTGTTCCTGTGTAAGATCGTGTTGTGGAAACAGATCTAATTTTTTTCCACACGATGCTATAAACGCAGTTAGCGCTACGAACATCATCACTTTTGAGAAAGATATATTTTTCATTTAAAAAATTTTATTGATTAAAAATCGATGCTTGCTCCCACTGAATAGGTCGTGGGACGTGGGTAAATTGTATAATCAACTCCTGCAGAGTTTGATTGTTCAGGATCAAGACCACCGTATTTGGTAAACGTATGCACGTTTTGTACACTTGCAGATAAACGTAAATTTGCCTTGTCGCGGATGATTTTTCCGAAGTTATATCCAAAATTAATATTGTCTATTTTAAAGAATGAAGCATTCTCAATATAATAGTCACTAAAGAAGTTTCTTAACTTAAAGTTGCTTTCAAGAAAGTTATTTCCGGAATTCCTTACTATGCCTAACGGATCTCTAAGGTTTGCCAATATTCCGTTATTAGAATTGAAATTATTGTAAAGGTAGTTCCCTAAAGAACCATGGCCTGCAACTCCTACTGTAAATTTTTGTATGCTTAACTGAGTGTTGAATCCCAGGAGAACATCCGCTGCAGGTTTTTTATAATAATATCGGTCTTTATCATCTATAACACCGTCCCGATTTAAATCTTCATACAAACCTTCAATTGGCTTACCTCCGTTATCGTATACCTGTTTAAAAGGGAAGAAAACATAAGGTGCATAACCAACTGCGAATTTCCCGATTGAATTTCCTGTTGCACCTGAAATTCCACCTACTGGTATACCCTGAAAGTTAGGATCAGGGTTAGCTAACAGGTTAGTGATTTCCGTTTTGTTAAATGCAGCATTAAAGCCAAGGTCCCACTGAATAGTTTTGGTGCGAACAGGAATTGTGTTGACCGTGAATTCTATTCCTTTATTTTCTACATTACCAACATTGGTAAGTAAGGTAATGTTGAAGTTAGCACCGGGAGCGATAGGAACTGTGCTCAACAAATCTTTCGTTTTCTTTTTATAAATATCAACACTACCACTGATCCTGTTTTGAATTAATCCAAAGTCAAGGCCGAGGTTTGTGGTTGCCGTAGTTTCCCATTTAAGGTTTCCATCATACTCAGATGGGCGAAGGAAGGTATAGTAGGTATTTCCGAATTGGTACTGCGCACTCTGTGTGCTGCGACCATTCCGCGCTAGGTAAGAATAATAGTCGATCCCGTCTTGCTGACCGGTAACACCGTAACCAACACGAATTTTTAGGTCATTAATTGCTGCTACATCTTTAAAAAATTGTTCTTTCAATTTCCATGCAAATGCGCCAGCGGGAAAGTATCCAACCCTGGTATCAGGTGAAAACTTAGAACTTGCATCCCTTCGTATTGAACCCGTCAGGAGAAACTTATTCAGAAAGCTAAGATTAATTCGGCCCAGGTAGGAATCAAGCCTGTATTCGGCTTTTGAATCATTATAATCCGGCTTACTGTTCGGTATAGTATCTCCTTTCTGGCTAAAAGAGGCGAAATTTAAATCTTTGGTTTGAAAGGCCTGGTATGTATGCCCTACAAGCACATCAAACTTAAATGCGTTGCTGATCTCTTTTGCATATAACAATGAAACGTCTAATAGTGAGTTGGTCTTTTTCTGTTCGTAATAATGAAACCTTCCTCCAGTTTGGAAACTTGTTACCGAAGAAGAATCTGTGTTATCATTTCCTTTTCCTGTAGCGGCGTCAATACCTGCGTTAACGAGAAGATGGAGATCAGGAAGGAAATGCATTTTATAATCGAGCTGTATGTTGCCGATGAAACGATTAACATCAGACCTGTTGTCTCTAAGGTATAGAAGATCGAGTGGATTAGGTGCAATTGAACCGCCACCCGTATTCACCGGGGCACCGTTTGCCTGGAGCCATTGAAAATAACCGCCGTACTTGTTTGCGGCGTCATAGGGATTTTGGGTTGGGTCGAAATTTACCGCACTACCTATAGCACCTTCATTAGCAAAAGTATTTTTTATATGACTGTATTTTCCAGCAAAATTTACAGACAAATGATCATCAAAAAATTTCGGTGTCAGGTTTAATGCCGTGCTAACCCTGTCGAACTGGTTTGTTTTTAATGTGCCCTGTTGGTTTAAATAACCAAGCGAAGCTCTAAACGGAATACTTACTTTTCCTTTTCCAAAACTTCCGTTAGCACTAAGATTGTTATCAGCCCCAAAGGCCTTTTGGTAAATCAGGTCCTGCCAATTTGTATTGGCCATACCAAGTTTAGAGGAGTAAGTTGTATTTCCAGTTTCGGCCGCGTCTGCGGTAATCGCAGCACGAACCTGGTCAGCTGAAAGTACATCCACTCTTTCACCAACATTAGCGAGAGATAATTTAGTATTGAAATTGAAATTAATTTTTCCCTTGCGCCCTTTTTTAGTTGTAACAATAAGCACACCGTTTGATGCTCTTGAACCATACAAAGCCGTGGCAGAAGCATCTTTTAAAACACTGATTGATTCGATATCATCAGGGTTGATGGTGCTTAACAGGTTTCCTGTACCGGAAACTCCATTTCCGTCAACAGGCACACCATCAATAACGATTAACGGATCATTTGACGCATTTAATGATGCGCCACCCCTGATGCGGATACGACTTCCGCCACCTGCCGAACCACCACCACTGGTAATTTCTAAACCAGCTACTTTTCCTACAAGTAATTGTTCAGTAGAGTTGATATTACCCTTCTGAAAGTCTTTGCTACTAACAGATGCTACTGACCCTGTAAGATCACTCTTTCGGCGTGTACCGTAAGCAACTACTACCACATCTTCAAGTCGCTGATTGTTTTCCACGAACGACAAAGAGACATTTCCACCGGTGGCGATAACTTGTTGAGTAGTGAAACCGATGGAACTGAAAGTAAGGGTAGGACTTGCCGATGCAGAATTTATTCTAAAAGTTCCGTCGGACCCTGTTTGGGCGGATCCTCCATTTCTGATTGATACGGTAACTCCCTGAACGGGAGCTCCATCTTTTGAATTAGTTACCCTGCCGGTAACAATATTCTGCGCAAACACTGTTAATGAACTGAGCATAAAGAGGAGCGCCACAGACACAAGTCTGTGCATTGATCTTGTTTTTTTCATAATGCAATCGTTACTTTTTTGATAAGGAAACAAATGTGTAAAATTTACACAAATAGCTATGTGTAAATTTTACACAATATTATTAAA
>JANXYS010000257.1 GCA_025355935.1 Chitinophagales bacterium
TTTAAATTCCTGGATAAGCACTGTTGTATGATAAGGCAGTTCTTCCTGGTAAAGCTGGAAAATCTTTTCACGGATGAGCTCACTGACAAAGAATTTTGTGGGCATATCACTTAGGTCATCACCTTCATAAAACGGGTGCCCTTCCGGGAGGTAGCTTAGGATTCGCTGAAGAAGTTCTTCAATCCCTTTGTTTTTGAGTGCCGAAATGGTTATTACTTCTTTGCAATAATCCTGTGCCTGGTAAAACTTAATGGCAGTTTGTAAGGCTGGTTCGTCTTTGACCGCATCTATTTTATTCAGCACCACAATTACCGGTGCTTTTAGCCTGAGTTTTTGAAAAATAGCGTGACTTTCGTCGACTGCCTGCCGCGCATCGGCAATGAGTAAAGCAACATCTGCATCCTCAAGACTGCCCTTTACAGCCTGCATCATCTTTTCGTGGAGCTTATATTTGGGGTCGATAATACCGGGTGTATCAGAAAAAATCACCTGGTAATCTTTATTGGTGAGAATTGCCTTAATCCTGTGTCGGGTAGTTTGAACCTTGTGCGAAACGATTGCCATTTTTTCACCCATCAGCACATTCAACAGGGTACTTTTCCCCGCATTGGGCTTACCAAAAATATTTACAAATCCTACTTTCATTAAAATTTACAGCCATACATTAAAAAAGCCGGTCATGTCTGACCGGCAAAAGTAGTTTTTTTAGTTGAAACTATTGTTTTGTAAATGTAAAGGTAGCCTTGTCGCCTGTGGTGCGTATGTTTGAGGCTGTGGCAACCAGGGTCTTACAATCAAATGAAGTAATTGCATAAACGTTACCATCAATTGTAATGTCGGTGCCTGTGAGGCTCCAGGTTCCTGTAGTTGTCGCCGAGGGACTGCAACTTACGCCCGCATCATTATAATTAGCGACACCGTTGGCATTCAATACGTAAATATCGTCTTTCTGACAAGCTGGAAGAAAACTTGAATAGGCATCTATCTCGGGTGCACCCACACTAAGCTTATACTTAATGGCCGTTATCTTGTAAGAACCCGCAATATTTGCAGTTGTAACATCGCAATTGCTGGTGCTGCTTTCACCAGATTTTGAACAACTGAACAGTAAAGTGGCGAGCAGGATCGGAAATAGAAAAAGTTTTTTCATGGTAGAGATTAAATTATTATGTAAACGCAAAACTGATAGAAAAAATTATGCCATCAGCACATTATTAAACAATATAAAACATTAGCTGTTCTAACACAATAAAAAAACCCGGAAAATTACCGGGCTTCTGTTGCGAAGAGAAGGATCGAACTTCTGACCTTCGGGTTATGAGCCCGACGAGCTACCGCTGCTCTACTTCGCGGTGCAAAAATAAGCGTTTATAGTTTTGTAGCCAAAATATTTTAAATTTAGTTCTAAATACATCACATGAAATTATGTAAATGGATACTGGCCATTCTTTGGCTAATTCTTGTTAGCCTATCATGCCGGTCTAAAATTAAGGAGCAGGAAGATGATGTTTACAGCCGCCATCTTCAACGCCATGTAAAACTGCGAATAATCACTACTCCAATGCCTTCTGATAAATCAGAAATGAATCTCCTTCTTATCAACGGAGTTTCTGAAATGAGAAAAATGGATCTGAAAGAATTGGTAGATAGCCTGTATAAGAAGAAATTTATAGAACCACTAGTGATTGTAGGTGTCGGTGGTGAGGAGGAAGAATTTGGGCTTTCCGGATTGGGCGAACCTGGAAAAAGCGCAACAAAGCCAGAAAAATATAATGACTTTTACAGCTCTGAGCTATACCCTTTTATTAAAAAAAAGGTGGCCGTAAGAAAATTTAAATCTATTGCAATTGTTGGATTCGATAAATCGGGTATTAGCGCTTTTGACATTGCCTGGAACAATGCAGACAAGATTCAAAAGGTTGGTATATTTTCGGGTAATTATGGTTATCACAGTAAAACAGATACTGCAAAGAATGTTTTCAGTTACCTCGCAAGTTCGCGCAAGAGGCCAACGATGCAGGTGTGGCTATATGCCGGGGATCGACCTGATAGTGCAGCGTTGATAAATACACAACGGTTTGCTGATGCATTGGAATCGAAAAAGACAATCGCAAGAGATGATATTGTGATTAGGGAAGACAAATTTTCAGGGAATGACCAAGAAGATTGGCGCAAAAATTTTTCGGCATTTTTAACCTGGGCATTCGCAAAATAATATTATAGTTTGCTCCTGGCAACAGTACTTGATCCGGAGCTGCGCAGGGATTTTACAACGGGATTCCCACGGTAGTAAACGTCGCTGGCTCCACTTGCCTGTACATTTATCTCTTTATTCACCGTGATGTTT
>JANXYS010000267.1 GCA_025355935.1 Chitinophagales bacterium
TGCCAGCTGCGTTTTGTTGTACCGATAGGTTTAAGCTCAGTCCCTGGTTTGTCGTAGCCCCACCCTATCTCATTCGCATTTACAAGTATCCCCGTACCACCCAGCTTATAATTTTTACCGATCTTGATGGTGACATCATAATCTCCCCATACGCCATAAAATTCCCGCGCAACATAGGGTGTCGGATGCCAGCCCTCATAATCGTATTCGCACATCTTGGGGTACCATTGGCTCATGCTATATCGTACCTGTGTACGGGGGTTATCTCGACCGCTCCTGCGGATTTGCAAGGGCACCTGCGCTTCAAAGACCATGTCGAAAACCACTGTAGACTTAGGCAAGATTTCTTTCGTGAGGCTTACTTCAAGAATTGTTTCATGGTATTTAAAGGGTTGCGGCACGCCATTCATCTTTAAGGAAATGATCTTCTGATATCCAATTTCATCTGGTTGCAAGTTTGCAATCCTATCTTTTACCCTCGTATCCCAGTCTGGCCGGCCACTAATAAGATTCTTTCCGAGTTCCCGACTTCTAACATCCATGCTACTGTTGGGTTGAAAAGCATTCCAGTATAAATGATAGAAAACCTTGTTCAGTTTATCAGTTGAATTATTAGTGTATGCCAATTTCTGAGTCCCTGTAAATTTGTTTGTGTTTGCGTCAACATCCACTGACATAGTATACTTAACCCGTTGTTGCCACCTGTCTGGCTGGGCGTACAAATTAAGGAAGATTACTATGAAGGCAGAGGATAAAATTGTTACTTTTAAATGCATGCTTAGGTGTTATTTCAAAGTGTTTTAAAGTGTAATTACTGGTTGATCGACTACTTGCCCATTAGTTTTTCGTTGAAGGATATTAGCAGTTTGAAAAGATCTTCATATTCGGTTAAGGGGAGAGTTGCGGCTATATCAAAAATATTGTGGTAAGCTTTTATGCCGCCCAATGTGTAAAAGAAAAACGCGGGAACTCCCTTCTCAGAAAAGAAGTAATGATCACTATTAGGAGCCTTACCACGAGCGTTAATCTTTACAAGTAATTTTTGCTGGTCATTAACTTCATTCATCATTGCGAATTCTTTAGGAAATTCACTTGCATTCACCACCGTTATACCTTCTTCGCCTGTGCCTGCAAGATCAGTATTGATAAGAAAACGAATATTTTTTAAAGGGACAAGAGGATGTTCAGTGAAATACCTGGAACCTTTTAAACCTGCCTCCTCGCCTCCAAAACAAATAAAGCCGATGCTATACTTCTGGGGATTTTTCGCGTAATATCGTGCAAGGTTTAGTAAAAGTGAAATCCCACTTGCATTGTCATTAGCACCCGGAAAATAAGTGTCTTTCCCCATGCCACCCAAGTGATCATAATGAGCTGTAATAAAAATAAAGGAATCAGGATTTTGTAATCCTTTTACCATCGAGCATACATTGAGAGCTTTAAAGTTCCTATCAACTTCATTTTCAATATTAATATTGAAAGAGCGTGGCGGGCCAGACAATATTTTATTGATTATCTCTATGCTGGTAAAGTCCGCTGCGTTTTCATCTACAGACCAGGTAAGTTTTTCTTTTAGTCTTACAAACACTCTTGATTTTGGGTTAACAAAAGAATTGCTGTCAGACTGGGTGAGATCGCCGTGCGCCTTTATACCCCGGCTTCCGGGGGATATGATAAAGTCTTTGCCTGGGATAAGCTTTTTGCCGTTAAGGCTAACCATCATCTTACCAGGGAATGTATTTACGCTATAGGTAAAAGATTGCAGATAGTTTGTCCCTGACAAAGGCACAAGACCAAATTCTTTAAACCGGTTGTTGATGTAACCGGCAGCTTTTACCATACCGTTTTTCGTATAGCCGCGCCCCCAGAAGATGGGCGCCGTGAGCGTGTCTACAACTTGTTTTCCAAAAGCGCGGTCCTGCGCGTTTACACGGAAGCTAAATACCAGAAGTAAAATAAGTATGTGGTGTTTCTTCATAATTAATATCCAATATCAAATAGGTTTTCGTCCAGGGTTATCCGCTGCACCGCCAACAACAATTACTATTTCACCCTTAACCGTTTTGGCTTCAAAGTAAGCCATCACTTCCAGCAAAGAACCGCGCCTGTTTTCTTCAAATTTCTTGGTTAACTCACGGCTAATGCAACAAGGGCGGTCTTCGCCAAAATATTCTATAAAATCTTTCAGGGTTCGTAAAAGACGCATCGGGCTTTCATAAAATACCATTGTACGATCTTCAGTCGCCATTCTTTTTAAAAAGGTTTGCCGGCCCTTTTTTAATGGCAGGAAACCTTCAAAACAAAAGCTGTTAATCGGCAGGCCACTGTTTACCAATGCAGGCACAAATGCGGTAGCGCCTGGCAGGCATTCAACCCTGATATCATTTTTTACACATTCACGCACCAATAAAAACGCCGGGTCACTTATCCCCGGGGTACCCGCATCCGTAAGAAGTGCAATCGTTTTGCCGGCCGTCATCTGGTCGGTAAGGTGTGAAATAATTTTATGTTCGTTATGTTGATGGTAGGGTGATATAGGTTTCTTTATTTGGTAATGGTTCAGCAATACACCGGAGGTTCGGGTATCCTCCGCTAAAATAAGGTCTACGCTTTTTAATACCTCCACCGCCCTGAAAGTGATGTCGGCAAGATTTCCGATTGGTGTGGGAACAATATAGAGCATACGAGGAGAAGTGATGATAGGATACAGGTCATGCCAGATTTGCCGTACGTCGTAATTAACGGCTTTCGAATCAACGTACTTTAGTTTATGGAGATTTCGAACATTTCCATTACCTGGTTAGCAAGCAATTTTTTTGCCGCATCTTCCGCGATCGTTTTCGCCGCCTCAGCAGATGCTGCCTCTACCTGCAACGTAATGTTTTTCCCAATTCGTACGTCTTTGATTTCGCTTAAACCAAGATTACCTAAACCGCTCATCACAGCCTTACCTTGTGGATCAAGTAGTTCTTTAAGAGGCATTATTTTAACCTGTGCTGTATATATCATTCCTGTTGTTTTTGAATATCAAAGATAAAATAATGTAAACGATAAAAATAATGGGTACCGCAATCCATTGAAGTAATAATATAGCCACGAGTGAAATGCCGAGCAATATGAGCTTCGGCAGATTACTTTTAATGGACAGATCGTTAAACTTTAGCGCCATCAGCGGTAACTTGCTAACCATTAGCCAGCAAATGACGATAATTAGGCCATATAAAAACCATTTATTCAGCAATAAATTAACCATTCCTGTACTTTCGCTGTTCCAATAAATAAGTGGAAAGGAGGCTATGAGCAATCCGGCGGCTGGAATTGGGACCCCCTTAAAGCCATATTCCTGCGATTGATCAAGATTAAACCTGGCAAGACGGTAGGCACCGGCGGCAGCGATAAATAACGAAGGTAAAAGCCAGAGTATCGAAATATCCAGTCCGTCTTCCTCTTTTGCAAAACTCATTCTTAAAAACTGGTAGATGATCAGTGAAGGAGCCACGCCAAAACTCACCACGTCGGCAAGTGAATCCAGCTGTTTACCCATTTCTGAAGTTGCTTTAAAGAGCCGGGCAACAAATCCATCAAGGAAATCGATTACGGCAGCAATAGCAATAAACAGGGAAGCCATCCAGATTTTCTCAGGCACGTTCACAAACTGTGCCCCGTCAGGATTATACTGTATTACTATGCCATTCTGGAGTATTACAATGATCGCCAGGCACCCGAAGACGAGATTTAGTAACGTAAAAATGTTAGGGATTTGTTTCATAATATGCTGACTACTTTTTATACCCCCAATTAAGTTAAGGGAAAATTCTAAAGAGCTATTTCTGCTTCATCAGGCCTTCGATGTCTTCAGCAGTAATTGGAATATTTTTCATAAGGTCTTTATTACCGTTTTTTGTAATCCAGAAATTATTTTCGATTCTGATACCCATTTGCTCCTCTTCAATGTAAATACCCGGTTCGACGGTAAATACCATTCCGGCTTTGATAGGTTCTGTCCGGGTGCCCAGGTCATGTACATCAATCCCCAGGTGATGAGAAATGCCATGGTACAGGTATTTCCTGTAGGCCCTGTTCTCAGGATCTTCATTGCGCACATCGGCTTTCTTCAGCAAGCCGATTTTCTGGAATATAATCGTTGCTTCCTCTCCAACCCTCTCTGTATAATCTAAAATGCTAATGCCCGGCCTTAATATGGAGGCTGCAAAATGATGTAGATGTAAACAGGCATTGTAAACCGTCTTCTGCCTGCGTGTGAATTTTCCATTCACCGGTACGGTACGTGTGAGATCGGCGCAATAATTCCCGTACTCTGCGCCAAAATCCATAAGGATTAACTCACCGTCCTTGCACTCCCGGTTATTTTCAACATAGTGGAGCGTTCTCGCACGATCACCACTAGCAATGATAGATCCATACGCCATCCCTGTAGCACGTTGAGAAAGGAAAGAATGATATATTTCTGCCTCAATCTCGTATTCCATCACACCCGGTTTTATAAATTTCAGAACCCGGTTAAAAGCAGTATCGGTAATATCGATGGCCTTTTGCAGTACCTCTACTTCCAGTGCTGATTTTACTGAGCGGAGCTCTTTCAATAATTTAGCACTTCGCCTGTAATTATGAAGTGGGTAGCGTTGTTTCATAACCTCTGCGTACCGGTAATCGCGTACAGCCACCATGTTCGACTTCCGGTCATTCTCATTACTATTAAGATAAATATTTTCGGCAATGTGTATCCAGGGCTGAAGCAATCCATCAAGTACGTCAAGCCACACGATCATCTGAATACCTGAAACTGCCTGCGCTTCGTGTACCCTGAGACGATGACCATCCCATTTTTCTTTTAATTCGTTTGGTCGAACCAATACCAGCACTTCCCTGTATTTTGCATCAGGATTTCCCGGGAATAACACCAACATCGAATCCTCCTGTTCAATACCGGTTAGCCAAAAAAGGTCAGAGTTCTGTTTAAATTTATAGAGTGCATCTCCGTTAGAGGGGAGTTCATCGTTACTGTTGAAAATAGCGATCGAATTTTTATCCATTTTATCCGTAAACCTTTTCCTGTTTTCAATAAAAAGATCAGGATTTAGTGGCAGATACTTCATGTGTTGTATTTAGGATGGCAGGAAAATACTAAAATGCAATATACGTTTTAATAAGAAGTGCTCTAAAGAGCGTACTCAAGAAATATTTTTAAAAAATAACTTCGGTTCAACATTTCTCAACATTCGTAATACGGCATTCAAAAAACATTATAAGGTTTAGAATTTTCAACAAGGTTTTAGCCAAATTACTGAAGAAGTCACGTGTTAGGGCATGGCTTCCGAAAAAAAAAACAAGAAGCTAAATATTACCTTTACTGCTTCACTAAAAGATGCTTGCTATGTCTTTATCTACAATGGCTGAAGCCCCGGTCAGGGCTCTGGCGTCAATGGGCATTTGTCCAACCAAACCCGTACACTACCAACTTTTACCTGATGAACTTGTTAAGCAATCCATTTACCGGCATGAAGGCGTTTTGAATCACACCGGAGCGCTGCTCATAGAGACCGGCAGATTCACCGGCCGCTGCCCAAAAGACAAATTCATTGTAAAGGACGAACTGACTGCTGATACGGTAAACTGGAATGACTTTAACCTGCCGATTGATGAAAAGTATTTCCTTGGGTTGCGCAAAAAGATGACTGACTGGCTTTCAAAAAAGGAGTTCTGGGTGAGAGATTGCTATGCATGCGCCGAAGAACAGTATCGTTTAAGCCTTCGAGTGATAAATGAAGATCCTGCCAGCAACCTTTTTTGTTATAACATGTTTATAAGGCCCACTGAAAATCAATTGGAAGAATTTACTCCGCAGTGGACTCTTATCCAGGCTCCGTCCTTTAAGGCTATGCCTGCTCAGGATGGGACCAGGTCTGAAAATTTCGCTATTATAAGCTTTACGCATAAAACCATTCTTATTGGCGGAACAGGCTATACAGGAGAAATGAAAAAAGGAGTGTTCTCAATGCTTAACTATGTTTTGCCTTTGCGTGCAAAAGTTCTGAGCATGCATTGTAGTGCCAATATGGGAAAGGAAGGAGATACTGCCATTTTCTTTGGTTTAAGTGGAACAGGTAAAACTACATTAAGCGCCGATCCGAACCGCGCGTTGATCGGTGACGATGAACATGGTTGGACGAATGATAGCGTCTTTAATTTCGAAGGCGGCTGTTACGCAAAAACTATCGATTTAAAAGAAGACAAGGAGCCGGAAATTTATCACGCAATCAGGGCCGGCGCGTTAGTTGAGAATGTAAAGTTTTTGCCCGGAACGAACAGGATTGACTTTAGTTCAAAAGTAATTACAGAAAATACACGGGTTAGTTACCCATTATATTACATCAGCAATGCCCTGGAGCCGTCAATTGGCAATACACCAAAAAATATTTTCTTTCTTACAGCAGATGCCTATGGAATTTTTCCTCCAATTAGTAAATTAACTCCGGGCCAGGCGATGTACCAGTTTATAAGTGGTTATACCGCTAAGGTTGCAGGTACAGAAGCAGGTGTTAAAGAACCACAAAGAACGTTCAGCGCATGTTTTGGTGCACCATTTCTCCCCTTGCATCCCGGCCAGTATGCGGAAATGCTTGGAAAGAAGATGAAGGAGCACAATGTAAATATCTGGTTGATAAACACGGGATGGACGGGCGGCCCGTACGGTGTAGGAGAGAGAATGAAATTGTCCTATACACGTGCAATGATTAGCGCTGCATTAGAGGGTAAACTCGATAAGGTCGATTACATAGCACATCGTACATTCGGAATGTTGATGCCCGCTGAATGCCCCGGTGTTCCTTCACATTTGTTGAGTCCGAGGCATGCATGGAGCGATGGACAGGAATATGATGTAAAAGCAACCGAGCTTGCACAGGAATTTATAAAGAATTTTGAAAAATATAAAGACGGGGTGAGCCAGGAAATTCTGGATGCCGCTCCAAGAGTTTAATTTTTGGAAGTGAAGAGCGAAAATGTCCCTGGATTTTCCCGGGGCTTTTTTTTGGCACAGTTTTTCTAAGTGTACTTGCCTAAACCTACATGTATGAAAAAATTATTTTGTTCCATGGCGTTATTAGCCTCATTTGCTTTCGCCCAGGAAGCCTCCGCACAAACAACTACGCATAGTCGTGCACGAAAGACAACCGCTATCGGAGCTGTTGCTGGTGCTGCTACAGGCGCGGCAGTTAGTAAAGATGGTAACAGGGGCAAAGGTGCCGTTATTGGGGGAGTTGTCGGGGGTGCCGGAGGGTATGCCTATGGTAAGCACCAGGATAGGAAAAAAGGACGTAAAGTAGTGGTCAGACATTAATATTTTGTTGCTAACCTAGCGGCTAAAACTGCATCTCCGGCACTTCGCTGGGGATCAGTAAGCGGCCTGCAGTTTTTGTTTGAATCTCATCAACAGACACTCCAGGCGCACGTTCTCGTAGTTCAAAGCCCAGTGATGTTATCTCCAGCATTGCGAGTTCCGTTACCACCTTTTTTATGCAGCGTCTACCGGTTAGGGGTAGGGTGCATTCTCTCAGCAGCTTACTTTCTCCTTTTGGATTAGTGTGCATCATAGCAACAATAATATTTTTAGCACTTGCCACCAGATCCATCGCGCCCCCCATACCCTTAACCATTTTGCCAGGAATTTTCCAGTTAGCTATATCCCCCTGATCGCTTACCTCCATTGCACCCAGCACCGTTAAATCTATCTTTCCCGACCTGATCATGCCGAAGCTCATGGCACTGTCAAAGAAAGCGGAACCGGGCATAGTGGTAATAGTCTGTTTGCCAGCATTTATAAGGTCTGCATCTTCCTCACCCTCCCAGGGAAATGGTCCCATTCCAAGTAAACCATTTTCACTTTGAAGTACCACATCAATCCCCTCAGGAATATAGTTTGCAACGAGAGTAGGAATTCCGATGCCGAGGTTTACATAAAATCCATCTTTTAATTCCCGGGCTATTCTCTGTGCTATCTGGTATTTATCGAGTGCCATTTTTTATTTTACAAGATGAAATTGTTGTAGGATTCTTAGAAGGAAGTCAGGCTTTGGTTCTAACAGTTTTCTGTTCTATTCTTTTCTCATACGCCGACCCTTGAAAAATTCGCTGAACATAAACGCCTGCTGTATGAATTTGGTTCGGATCAAGTGAACCTGCCGGAACTAATTCTTCCACTTCGGCGATAGTTATC
>JANXYS010000278.1 GCA_025355935.1 Chitinophagales bacterium
TTTAAGTCTGTAAATAACAATGTTTGGTTTTTTAAATTGATGCGGGAATGAAGTGATTACTTCATCATCATAAACGAGTATGCCCTGTTCGTTGGGCATTTTATTGGGGAGTGGTAAGTCTACAATAAACTGGCTTGTAATGCCGCGAAAAAAATGAACTGGAGCAAATGTACATGAAATTTCCGGATTTTCTGTTACCCTCTGATTGGATCGTTGTTTACTAGCATGCGAATATTCACAAAAAACGGGATTAACTCAATATAAAATACGCAGCCGTTACCATCATTGTATTTTCTAAAACCGGAGGGTAACCATCACCGCTGATATTTAAAAATGGATATAGAGAAGCATTGATGCGCCCCGGGTTCAATATATGCCCCAGGTAAGTCAGCGAAAACAGTACCTGGTAAAATTTAGGTCATAAAGTAAATCGTTTTTTGGGATAAAAAAGCCCGTAAATAACATATAGTACCGGCATAACATAATGAAGAGGTTTGTCATGTTCAACATGCACCCGAACTCGATAGAATGTACATTTATTATAATTGAAAGAACTTCTGTAGAGTTTTATTCTATATCATATTGATATTTGATAAGTTGCTGCTGCCGAAACTAAAGCGTGGATTTTATTATTAAAGAGAAAACTTTGATTCCGACCCAATACCGCTCTACTATTTAGTTACTGCTTACCTTTCTAATAACAAATCACTGTAAGAAAGCGCAACATAATCGCTTGCCTGTATTTGAAAGAATGAAGCAAACTGTTCACATTGACTCGTTAATTTTTCCAAACCAATATCTCCTGTTTCATCGATTGCCTCTACCTCGATAAAATTTCCCAATGCGTCAACAGAGTCAAAATGAAACTTTACATTATCTATAAAATAAATTTTGCGCTTTTTATTAACAACTATTTTTACTCCATGTGTGACAACCAGGATTTCTTTAAGTGTTTTATTCGGTTCATGCTGGTACAGAAGAATATTTGATTGCTTCTTCCCGGCCGTGTTTTCACGTTCATAATAGATGAGAGCATTTTCAATATTGCCTTCTCTTAACTTTAATCTGCCACGAGGAACATTAAAATAGGTATCCACCTGGTTGTCTTCCCCTTTATAAAAAGGCGTTAATTCCTGCAGTTTCTTTTCTGTAGTCGAAAGATCATTTACCCTTGCTTTAAATTCCACATTCAGATGTGCCATGGATTCTTTTAAAAACAAACATACACGGTTATTAGAAAATAATGGGCAACCTATTTCGGTGTCGCCCATAGCATATAAGAAGCTTATAAAATTAACTGGTGATATAACAACAATAAGCGTTCATTAAAGGGGTATAAGATTCTGCTAACGATTTCTGATTATATCGCTTTCATAGTTATTTTAGCTAAAAAAATAGTTGTTATTGTAAAAACTGCTTAATATTGCACTGGAAACAGCTGCGAAGTTTATCCTAATTCATTGCTTCAGCTTCAGCGCACCTTCCATCAGAACCAATTTTCAACTACAATTCACATTCACAAGATCCCGGATTTTTGAAAAACGCATTTTCTAATTAATATATGTACGATATTTCACAACTGAACGACCTGCTCGTTCCTGAGTTGCTTGACATTGCAGAAGAACTCAACATCCCCAACGCTAAAAAATTGAACAAAACGGATCTGGTACAAAAGATCTCGGATAAACAAGTTGTTATGACAGCAGAAAACAAAGCACCTGAGGAAGACAAACCAAAACGCAAGCGAATTGCTAAAGCAGCTCCGGTAGAACCGATTCACGAAGCGGCAGAAGTAAAGCAGGCTGAAGCACATAAAAAGGATGCCTCTCCTGCAAAACCCAAAAAGGAATCAATAGAAAGAATAGAAAGAAAGCAGCCGGTTAAAAAGCACAAACCTGACGAACAACCCGGCGATGAGGAAGAAGATTTGCAACCTATAACAAACGAACAAAGCAGTGTGCCGGCGGCGATAGCACAGATGTTACAACAGGAAGATATTCAGCAACCAGAGGTACAAATGGAAGATGAGCCTTCCGAAAGAACACACCAGGGGCGCCAAAATCAACCCCAGCGTAGAGAACCCCCCGTGTTTAATATAGAATTTGATGGTATTGTTCTTGGTGAAGGCGTTCTCGAAATGATGCCCGACGGATATGGCTTTCTCCGAAGCAGTGATTATAATTATTTGTCATCTCCTGATGATGTATATGTTTCACCGTCGCAAATAAAACTATTTGGTTTAAAAACGGGCGATACCGTTTATGGAAGTGTTCGCCCACCAAAAGAAGGCGAAAAATATTTTGCCCTGCTTAAAGTAACTACTATTAACGGTAAGTCACCGGAAGAGGTACGGGACAGAGTTCCTTTTGATTATTTAACTCCTCTCTTCCCCTTCGAAAAATTAAACCTTACCACCCGATCTGATAATTACAGTACCAGGATCATGGACTTGTTTACACCAATCGGGAAAGGTCAGCGCGGACTCATTGTTGCACAACCGAAAACCGGTAAAACAATGCTTCTTAAAGAACTGGCAAATGCGATTGCAGAAAATCATCCCGAGTGTTACCTGATGATTGTACTGGTTGACGAGAGGCCTGAAGAGGTAACTGATATGGAGCGCAGTGTTCGCGCTGAAGTTATAGCCAGCACGTTTGATGAGCCCGCAGAAAAGCACGTGAAGGTTTCAACGATTGCTTTACAAAAAGCAAAACGACTTGTAGAATGCGGACATGATGTGGTGATCCTCCTTGATAGCATTACACGTTTGGCAAGGGCTCACAATACGGTTGCCCCTTCGAGCGGGAAAGTTTTAAGTGGCGGTGTGGAAGCAAATGCCATGCAAAAACCAAAACAATTTTTTGGGGCCGCCCGTAAGATTGAACACGGCGGTTCTTTAACAATAATTGCAACTGCCCTTGTTGATACCGGCAGTAAAATGGATGAAGTTATCTTTGAGGAATTTAAAGGTACCGGTAATATGGAACTGCAGCTCGAACGCAAATTGTCGAACCGGAGAATTTACCCTGCAATTGACATTGTGGGTTCTTCTACAAGGCGTGATGATCTGTTGCTTGATAAAGATACATTCCAGCGTATGTGGGTTCTTCGTAAACATATGGCAGATATGAATCCTGAAGAAGCTTTAAATACCTTATTGAAGAATATGAAAGGCACGAAAGATAATGCAGAGTTCCTCACAAGTATGAACGGGTAGTATTGATTTAAAAAATTTTGCCACTCGAATGAGTGGCTTTTTTTATGCCACTATTTCCGGGATTTCAGTGCAATGACGGAGGCCTTGTTGCGGGCAACCTGAATCGTAAAGCCTAACTTAGCATCCCGGGTTCACTTACGGATTTATTACAATGGCTATTCAGAAAATTACAGTTGAAGAATTTTTATTACACGCTAAAACGTGCCCCGTATTTGATGTGCGAAGCCCTGGTGAATACAAGCATGCACACATCAAATCTGCCATCTCTTTGCCGTTATTTAGCGATGACGAACGTAAAGTTGTTGGCACTGCTTATAAACAGCAAGGCAAACAAAAAGCAATTAAAATTGGCATCGAGTATTTCGGTCCAAAGATGAAATCATTTGTTGAAACTGTGGAGCAGGTATTACAAACGCTACCAGTTTCAATTCATGTTGAAATGATACCAAATCAACAGCCTGCAGTATTAATTCATTGCTGGCGTGGCGGAATGCGAAGTGGTGCTATTGCCTGGTTGCTCGACTTGTACGGGTTTAAAGTCTATAGCCTGGCCGGTGGCTATAAGGCCTACCGTAATTGGGTTTTAAAGCAGTTTGAAATTGAAAGGGAGATTAACTTAGTTGGAGGGTATACGGGCAGTGGGAAGACCTACCTGTTGGGTGAACTTACCAAACAGGGGTATTCAGTAATAGATCTCGAGGCACTCGCGCATCACAAGGGCTCAGCGTTCGGCGCACTTGGTATGGAACCACAACCGTCACCAGAAATGTTTGAAAATTTACTTGCCGAAGCGCTGCATGAAATTGAACCGGGTTCACCTTGCTGGCTCGAGGATGAAAGCCAGCGTATAGGTGTACTCAATATTCCCACTCCTTTTTGGAAGATTATGCGAAGCCGGCCGGTATTCTTTCTTGAAATACCCTTCGAGGAAAGATTAAAACATATAACTGCAGAATATGGCACGCACTCAAAAGAGCAGCTGGTTAATTGTGTAATTCGCATCCAAAAACGACTGGGCCCACTAGAAACTAAGATGGTCGTTAGCCACCTGATTGAAAATAATTACACGGAGGCTTTCACGATTTTGTTATCCTACTATGATAAAACATATGAAAAATCCTTAAAAAACCGTGAAAACCCTTCTGCATGGTTAAATAAAATTGAGTGTACCAGCGTTGATATTATATCTAATACTGCAAAATTATTATCATGCGCCTCAATTACTTCCTGATATTTATCCTGTTGGTTTTACCGGCAGGGCTTGCTGCCCAACAAAATGCCGGCGTAAAAAATATTACAGGACTTTGGAAGGGAACATTATATAATGACACAACGAAACAATCCTATAAGTATGAAATTGGTATAAGCGAAGACAAGAAGGGCCTGTCGGGCTTTTCGCATACCTGGTTCATCCTTGATGACAAACAATATTACGGTCTTAAAAAGGTTAAGATTAGAAGAGACGGAGACAAGATCATTGTCGAAGATGCCGGCCTGATTGCTAATAATTATCCGGTTGCTCCCGCCAAAGGCGTAAAGCAACTAAACGTGCTTGAGCTTCATGCGCAAGACAGCATTATGACGCTCACCGGGCAGTTCAGTACAAACCGGACAAAAGAATACAGACCTCTAACAGGCACTATCAGGCTGGAACGCAAAAATGACTATTGGCAATCAGCTCTTATCCCTCATTTACAGGAGTTGAATCTTGCAAACAATCTTTCATTTGTTGAGGATGAAAATCTGCTCACCCAAAAAAATATTGCGCTGGTAATGGCGGAAAGAAGCCAGCCGGCATCCGTGGCTACTTACGTGATCAGGCAAACGGGTAAAGTAATTGACTCAAAAGTTATTCCCGCCTTGCCAACTCTTAAAAAAGAAGAGGTTTCGACAACATCCATTGGCGCTGATGCATTAGTGAAAGAAATGAAACAACCCGCAGGTAAAGAAACTGTTTCCATGCGAACGGTTGCATCTAGCCGAAAAGCCGGAACAGATAAATCTCCAGCCGTAAAAGTGACAACAATGGTTGTTACCAAACCCGAAAAAGGGGTTAATGGTGCTGATATGGGCAGAACGGTCCCTGCAAGAGATCTTGTAATTAAGCGTGTTGTGAAGGACGGAAGTAGCCATGCTGTGGCAGTTAATGCGACAGATAGAATGACAACTAAAACTATCAATAAGCAACAAACAAACTCAATAGGCAAAGTGCCCGTTGAGAGGAAATACGATACGCAGGAAGAGGTGTCAATACTTAAAGTTCACAAGGGCGACAGTGTGTATGCTATAACAATGTCGGCTAAAAAAGTTGCTGATGGGGAAGGGAAACGCGTCGTTCAAAATAATGCGGAGCCTCCGCTGATTGAAGCAAAATTACCCTTGCCGAAAGAAATAACCCCGAAAGAAGAATTTCCAGCAAACGCCCCGGTAAGAGAGTCTGCACCGGCTGCCGCAAATGTAACAGCACGTTTAACCACTATTCAGCAAACGGTTTCCTTTAGTTCCGATAGTCTTCAACTGTCGCTCTATGATAATGGAGAAGTGGACGGCGACACAGTAAGCGTTCTGATGAATGGAAACATTATTATGGCGAGGGAACGGTTGAGTACAAACGCAGTAAGAAAAACAATTTTCATACCGCGCAATATCGACACAGTACAATTAATCATGTATGCTGAGAATCTGGGAAGTATCCCGCCAAACACGGGCCTACTGGTAGTTAAGGATGGGAAAGATCTTTACGAGATAAGGTTTAGCGGGGACTTGCAAAAAAACGCTGCGATAATTTTTAAAAGAAAAAAAGAAATGCTTAAGTAATGTCAGAAGAAAAAAAGAAACATGATACCATCAAACTAACACAATATTCTCACGGTGCCGGATGTGGATGCAAGATATCTCCCCGGGTCCTGGATACTATTCTACAGCAAAACTTTGCGGCACCCAATTATAAGAACCTGCTTGTGGGAAATCACAGCAAAGATGATGCGGCCGTTTACGATCTTACCAACGGTACTGCACTCATCAGCACTACTGATTTCTTTATGCCGATCGTAGACGACCCTTTTGACTTTGGCCGAATAGCTTCAGCAAACGCGATTAGTGATGTGTACGCAATGGGAGGTAAACCAATTTTAGCCATTGCCATTCTGGGCTGGCCGATTAATATACTGCCGCCCGAAATCGCAAATCTTGTGATCGCAGGAAGCAGGAGTATTTGCGAAGAAGCGGGGATTCCGCTCGCGGGTGGCCATAGTATTGATAGTCCCGAACCCATTTTCGGCCTGGCTGTAAATGGAATTGTTGATATTGCAAATTTGAAACAGAATAACACCGCAAAGGATGGGGACTTGCTTTTTTTAACGAAACCCCTTGGAGTGGGAATTTTAACCACGGCCGAAAAGAAAGGACTTCTGTTAGAATCTCATACCGGCCTCGCAGCCAGGCAGATGATGCAACTAAATAAAATTGGTGAATTGTTAGGCCATCAAACGGGTGTAACCGCTGTGACCGACGTTACCGGCTTCGGATTACTAGGTCACTTAACAGAAATGGCGGAAGGAAGCGGCTTAAGTGCAGAACTTTATTTCTCCAATATTTCTTGTATCACAAGTGACCTTGAAAGCTACATTAATCAAAAGTGCGTACCAGGGGGCACCAATAGAAACTGGGAAAGCTATGGGCATAAACAAGGGCCAATGACTGCATTTCAAAAGTCTTTACTTGCGGACCCTCAAACCAGCGGGGGATTATTATTTGCTGTAAAAGAATCTGAAACCAAAATAATCCAGCAACTTTTAAAGGAGAACGGACTTGAAAAATTCATTGCTCCTATTGGACGTATGATAGAAAAAGAAAAAGATCTGATTAAGGTACTTAACGATCAAAGATATTAAGCAGCCGAAATAATGGCATCAATTTTCTTTGCGAGCTGGTGATCTTTCTCGGTAACTGTATTACCTGCATCATGGGTATTAAGCCATATCTCCACGATATTGTATACATTCTTCCACGTTGGGTGATGGTCCATTTTTTCAGCCGCCAAACTTACCCGGGAAATAAAAGCAAAAGCTTCCGAAAAATCAGCAAAAGTAAATTTGCGGTACAGCATATCGTCTTCTTCTTTCCACATAATAAGTCAATTTAAAAAATGAGGTGTTGTTTGTTTTTTATTTTCTCGTTTGTCATTTCCGTAATTAATTGTACCCCCGGCAGCAATTTCACGGAACTCTGAAGAGCCTGTACCTCGTCGTTGGCCATAAGTTCTCCTTTTGCCAACCATAAAAAATCGAGGTGTTTAAATTCCGGCAGTAGGTATTCACCATCATACTGATTACTATACAGATAATGCACCATACAACAACCAGGCACAAGGTATTCATATATCGAGAAAAAGTAGTGCCGGTCTTTTTTCTTTAGTTGAATTTCGAGGCTGTTATTAATTCTGAATTTGAATCCGAGGCTTTCATTTACATGCCAAATGAAGGCATAGTCCTTCACCGGGGCAACAATGCCCAGCAGGCGGGAGTCTTCAAAGAATTCTTCAGCAAGCGTTTCGTTATCGATTCTTAATTTCATCACTTATTCTATTCTATTATTATCCGTCTTTTTGCTATACAACGTAATAACGCCTTTTCTTTTCCTTAACGTCACAACTCGCTTTTGGGGTATTGAAGTTCAAAGTTAGTAAGCATCGCAGCTTTTCCGCATTATTAAAATCATCTTTCTTTAATTCGTAAAGTTCCTGGGTTGCTAAGTGTTATTTTTGCAGCACTTTAAAAATGGTATACGACGCACCTTGGGTAAAAGATTCAATATCGCACTGGTAGGTAACCCGAACAGCGGCAAATCGTCACTTTTCAATGTGCTTACAGGCCTCAATCAAAAGGTAGGAAATTTTCCGGGTGTAACTGTTGATAAAAAAACGGGTATTTCCACTTTGTCGGAAAGTTTTACAGCAAACATCATTGATTTACCAGGTACTTATAGCCTCTATCCGAAACGTGCAGATGAGTGGGTTGCCTATAAAGTATTGATTGGGCAGGATGAACACCTTAAGCCTGACATGGTGTTACTGGTAGCAGATGCCAGCAACCTCAAAAGAAACTTACTCTTCTGTTCGCAAATTATTGACCTGAAAATACCGGTTGTTGTTGCATTTACCATGATGGACCTTGCCAAACAAAAAGGAACGCAGATTGACATTCCTGGACTCGAACGTGAGCTCGGTGTGTCTATTGTAGCCATCAATCCAAGAAAGAATAAAGGGATTCAGCCGCTAAAAAAAATTCTTGAAACTACCGCGGAGAATATGCTGCAAATACCAGCCCGCGATTTTATTGAGATTAGTAAAGAAGCAGAACAGCCCGTAATTGAAGTTCAAAAATTATTTCCTGAAATAAGTAACTACAAAGCCATCCACTATCTTATAAATCATGAACATTTTGAGTTGAGTAAGGAGACGCAGGAAGCAATTGAATCCATTGAAGAAAGGAACAAATTTAATCCCACGAAAACACAGGCATAAGAAATCATGCAGCGCTACAGCCGTATAAAGCATGTGATGCAACAAACTGTTGTTGAAAGTGACCCGCTGCAAAAAACACTGTTTACTGAACAACTCGACAATGTATTGCTACATCGCACGTGGGGATATGTTATACTTATCGGGGTACTACTGGTATTATTCCAGTGCGTGTTCTGGATAGCACAATACCCAATGAATTTTATAGAGTGGGTCTTCGCTCGGTTGTCCGGGTTTCTCGCCTCCGTTCTCCCCGCTAATGGCTTCACCGACTTGCTTATTAACGGACTGATCGCCGGTATTGGGGGTATAGTAATTTTCGTTCCACAGATTATGATTCTTTTTGGTTTAATAACCTTATTGGAAGACACAGGATACATGGCTCGTATAAGTTTCTTAACTGATAAGCTAATGCGGAAAGTCGGGCTGAATGGAAAAAGTGTAATGCCTATGATCAGTGGATTTGCGTGCGCCGTCCCGGCTATTATGAGTGCCAGGAATATTGAAAATAAAAAAGAGCGGTTGTTAACGATTATGATAACGCCATTGATGAGCTGTAGTGCGCGGTTACCCGTTTATACCATCTTAATTGCCCTGGTGATACCTGCAAAATTGTATTTCGGCTTTATTAGCCTTCAGGGTTTGGTGATGATGTTATTATATATCCTGGGAACAGTCCTGGCACTAATAGTTGCATGGATTTTAAAATGGTTTATTAAAAGCACCGAAAGAAGTTTTTTCATACTGGAGTTACCTGTATATCGTGGACCCCGCTGGAAGAATGCGGTTTACACAATGATCGAAAAGGCTCGAATTTTTGTATTTCAGGCAGGCAAAGTAATAATAGTAATAAGCATGTTACTGTGGGCACTAAGTACCTACGGCCCCAAAAATAAAATGGCTGCAGTAACTCGTCATTATGATCAGCTCGTAAGAAGCAATCCTTCACAAGCGAGCGATTATGAAAAGCAACGCTCTACCGCCCTTCTGCAAAATTCTTTTGCAGGTACGATGGGCAGGGCAATAGAACCGGCCATCAGGCCACTCGGTTATGACTGGAAGATCGGCATAGCGCTCGTTACATCTTTCGCCGCAAGGGAAGTTTTTGTAGGAACAATGGCAACGTTATATAGCGTGGGTGATGGTGCTGACGAGAACAGTTCTACGCTTCGAACAAAAATGTCAGCTGCCTTGAGGGAGGATAACAGCAAGGTTTATACACTTGCGACAGGGCTCTCGCTAATGGTCTTTTATGTAATAGCCATGCAATGCATGAGTACGCTCGCAATTGTAAAACGTGAAACACGCAGCTGGAAATGGCCCCTTATACAATTTGGTTACATGACTTCCCTGGCATACTTACTAAGTTTTGTGGTATACAATATTTTTAAATAATGCTGGTGGGATTACTTTATAGATAGTCTGCATTACCAGTCAACCCCATAGCTGATGTTGTTTTTAACCTGCGGGTATATTTTTCGATATATTTCGCCCAGGATGTCCTCCCGTCTTGGGGTGTTATAATTGTTGTTGTTGATCGTTGCCCAGTCATTTGAGCTTAATGCCCGGCTATCGCCTGTATAACTTCCCCTTTCTTCCTGCCAGCGGTACTCTTCCCGAAAATTGCGGTAACTGATACTCTTACGAGTGGCGAGGTCAGTAATATTAACTTCCATATCAGCCCTTGCCGTAAAACTTTGACGGGTAACATTTACGGTAGCATATACAGTTGTGTATATTGGCTTTCCGCCGGTATCCGTTCCATTTCTAACATTTGCACTAACATTACGCTGATAAGTATAGTTCGCAGGGTAGGGAATGTCCATGTCACGAAGACGGAGGTCAACCACCCAATCTGGTTGGATATTATCTCTGCGCGCTTCCCAATCCGTATAGAAACGGGCAGCATAACGACTGCTATTGTTTGAGTTTCTGAGTTCGCGCACGAGTGTTTGTTGAAAATATTCGTTGCTATAATCGTATCCTGAGTTGCCCCACCCGCTGTTAAAAAAGAAAGAATTATCCTGAACGGGGTTAATGATTACGTTAACCACAGCATTTTCGTAAGCAATGTTCATCTGTTCCCGTGCATCTTTGAAGCCGGCTATATAGTGGTCGGACCGCCTGAAATACGTGTAGGCTTTCTTTGCATTATCGCGCCCCTGCTTGTTTAGGGAGGTCTGGCCTAGGGTGTAATAGTCACTGGCGGCAGTTTGTTTCGCTTCGAGCAACTCGACGCTAAAATTTTGCGGGTTTACCAGTTTGAATGCGGCGGTAGAGTTGATTATAGCATTATAAGCTTGTTGGAGATGCTCGTATTCGCCAATAATCTTGTCCCAACGGGCTGGATCGTTTTCACTTTTGTAAAAACTGACACTGCCTAGATGGGTTTTTTGAATGCTAGCATATAAGATAGTGAGGGCAGCGATAGCCTTTTCGTCGGCCTGGCTCTTATTTAATTTTTTTACCACATCCAAAAGAGCTTTGTCCTCGTCGCTTCTCTCAAGATAATTTTTTGAAGTGCTGCATGATAAAAGAATGATTGCGAGTAGGGTTATGGGTATAAATTTTTTCATTTTAGCTGGTTTATAGTTATGTAACGATCAAAGAAAGCTCCATGTTACAAATATAATAACCGGCAAATACTTCTTATATAATCTTTAACAGGCATGCGTGGCTGTTTAAACCGTCGCTTCCCCAATGTTGTCGATTTTAATAAAGATAGTTTTTATAAAACGACAAACTTTTCCCTACCATTTAGCCTCGAATAATTACCATTCATACCAATGGTATATTTTACGACGAGAAAGACAGAGAGCTACCTAATTGATTTTCAATATATTCCGCAAAGTCAAGTAAAATTCACTACCAACTACCTTTAATAAAATGGTATTATGTGTTGCATAGTACTAAAAGACTTGTTATCTTTGTTATGTCAAGGGGCCAGGCTTCAATCCGGAAGAAGAGTAAGCACGAGAAAACTTGATGTGAATATTAAAAACAGTAAGCCATGAACATTGAAAACACAGCCAGCCAAATGCGTAAGGGAGTTTTGGAGTTCTGCATCTTATCTGTAATACAACAAGGAGAAGCTTATCCTTCAGATATTATTGATAAAATGAAAGAAGCAAACCTCAATATTTTCGAGGGAACACTTTACCCGCTCCTAACCAGGCTTAAAAATGCAGAACTTCTTACATACAGATGGGTAGAAAGTAATAGTGGTCCGCCACGAAAATATTTTTCACTCACTGAAAAAGGTGCCGCATTTTATAAAGAACTGGAAGCAACCTGGAATGAGCTTGCAAATGCGGTTCAATCCATTACTTCATCTGATTAAAAAAGAAAATCTAACCAATGCACCAACAGCTAAATGGTTAACAACTTCAACTAACGAAACAACATTTTAAGCCGGCTAAATTCCATTTAATCCGCCGGCCAACAACCAACAATTATTACGTCATGAAACAAGTAATAAATATCAATTTTCAAGGCCGGGTAGTTCCAATTGAACAAACTGCCTATGATACACTGAAGACTTATATAGAAAGCCTTAACCGGTTTTTTGCCAACGAAGAAGGTAAGGAAGAAATCATTAATGACATTGAAAGCCGTATTGCAGAATTATTTCAGCAACGTTTAAAAGACGGGGCAACCTGCATTACAGATGATGATGTTGCTGCCATAATGAAGAGTATGGGCAGGCCGGAAGACTTTGATAGCGACAATAGTGGTAGTACCGCATCAAACCCGAAGGATAATTCTACCCAGGACGAGCCTTACAACCCCGGAAACTATACCAGCACCGGGCACAAAAGATTGTTCCGTGATGAGAACAACAAAGTCCTCGGCGGAGTTTGTAGTGGCCTTGCTAATTACTTCGGAATCGATGTTACAGTGGTACGAATCATTTTCGTTATCCTTATCATTTCCTTTGGTTTTGGTTTGATCCCTTACATAATCTTATGGGTAGTAGTGCCTAGTACCGCCACAACCCAGATTGGAAGTGTTCGTAAAAGACTTTTTCGCGATGTGGAAAACAAATATGTAGCCGGAGTTGCCGGGGGCCTTGCTAATTATTTCGGAATAAGCGCCTGGATACCACGCCTGCTTTTCTTACTACCTTTTCTTTCTTTGGTGAACAGGTGGAATCATTGGGGAGAATTTGACTTCCCGGGTTTTTTAAGATTCGGGTTTAGTCCTGGTGCACTTATGATTTATATTATTCTATGGCTGGTAATTCCGGAAGCTAATACGACTTCTGAAAAACTTGAGATGAAGGGAGAAAAGGTTGATATGAATTCTATCAAAAACTCGGTAATGGTTGAAATGAAGGGTGTGCAGGATCG
>JANXYS010000280.1 GCA_025355935.1 Chitinophagales bacterium
GATAACGTAGTCACTTTTGATGTTAGAAATTATGATCAGTCGCAAACACTTATAATCGATCCTTCTATCATATTTTCATCTTTTACTGGTAGCAGTGCGGCAAATTGGGGTTACACGGCCACTCCGGGGCTTGACGGCAGTTTCTTTGCCGGAGGAATTGTTTTTGGGACAGGATATAAAGTTTCCCCCGGCGCATATGATGTATCCTTCAACGGCGGGGATAATTCCCGCGAAAAGATCGGTGGATATGATATAGCTATTTTCAAGTTCTCGCCGAATGGCTCACAGCGGTTGTATGCAACTTATCTTGGTGGTTCAGGTAACGAGCAGCCCCACAGTATGATCGCGGATGCCCAGGGCAATTTAACGATTGCCGGGCGAACTAATTCTCCGGATACTGGTTCAAATGCTTACCCATTGAAGCCAACTTCAAATAAGGTTGGTCCCTGTGGCAGATATGATATTATCCTTACCACTCTTAATAGTTCCGGAACTGCCCTTGTCGGCTCAGTGAGAATTGGTGGAAGAGATGACGACGGTGTAAATATTCGTCCTAAATATGAAGGAACACAGGGTGCAGAAAGTATCAGAAGAAATTATGGAGATGATGCAAGAAGTGAAGTCATTCTTGATAACGCAAAGAATATCTACCTGGCTTCCTGCACGCGGTCCAGCGATTTTCCTGTTGTCAATTCTAATATACAACAAAAGCTTCAGGGCCTTCAGGATGGGGTGATTTTAAAATTTAATGGAAACCTTTCAGTTCCTTTATTCTCTACCTACTTTGGAGGCGACAAAAACGACGCTTGTTTTGTCCTTGCACTTAACCAGGCAACAGGTAATCTTTATGTTGGGGGTGCTACTGAAAGTGCAACTCTTCCCGGGGATTTCAGCGGTGTTATCTCTTCGACTTTAGGTGGATCCATTGATGGATTTGTTACGGAGATGAAGGGCGATGGTTCATCTATTCGTAAAACAACCTTTATCGGAACAGATAAAATAGATATTGTTTACGGCTTGAAGCTTGATAGAAATGGATTTCCATATGTTATGGGCACCACCACCAGTCCTAACTGGCCGATTAAAAATTCGATATACGGTGATCCGTCTGCCAAACAATTTATTGCGAAACTTCAGCCAGACTTATCAGCTTTTGTGTATTCAACTAAATTTGGAAACGGTTCAGCTGATCCAAACATCTCTCCGATTGCCTTCCTTGTAGACAGGTGTGAAAACGTTTACGTTTCAGGATGGGGCGGAGGCGTAAATATTAGTCAGAAATACACCACCGGGTCCACAGCGGGCCTGCCGGAGGTGAATCCACTTAAAAATGCTCCAGCAGCTGATGGACAAGACTTCTACTTCTTCGTGCTACAGAAAAATGCAGCGAGTTGTCTTTTTGCCTCCCATTTTGGTCAAAATGGGGGTTTTGGTGATCATGTGGACGGCGGAACCAGCAGATTCGATGAGAACGGAGTGATATACCAGGCGATGTGTGCTAATTGTGGAGGAGGGGTTACGTTTCCTACTACGCCTAGTGTTTGGGCACGGCAAAATGGAAGTGTGGAATGCAACCAGGCCGCGGTAAAAATATCTTTAAATTTTGCCGGGGTAGGAGCAAATATAAAATCTACTATCGACGGCGTACCAGATAGTTCCGGATGTATCCCGTTTACCGCAGTATTTAGAGATACCCTGCTGTTAGCTAAAAAGTATATTTGGGACTTTGGTGACGGTTCACCACGCGTCGTAACCTTCAAACCTAATAATTCTACTTCTCATATATATGCTCTCGCGGGCGTGTTCAGGGTTATGCTCATTGCAGAAGACAGTAGCACGTGTAATGTTAGAGACACAATATACCTATCAATCAAGGCGGGAAACAATCCGGTAAATCTATCTTTTACTAATGTAAAACTTCCTCCTTGCGAAAGCTTGACTGTTCAGTTTACAAATACCAGTTCACCGAAGTATCCAAATTTCGGCCCGACCACTTTCGTCTGGGATTATGGTGATGGATCTCCGAAGGATACTGCGGGCTTTTCTCCCCCGAGGATTCATTCTTATGCAAAGAGCGGTAAGTATACAGTATCCCTCGCTTTGTATGACACCTCATTCTGTAATTCACCGGATTCTATACAGAAAGATTTGAGGATAGACGCTTACGTGAAGGCACTCTTCAAAACTGATCCTTTAGGATGTGCACCTTATACGGCTTACTTTACAAACCTGTCTCAGGCTGGTACTGATTTCATTTGGCAGTTCGACAACGGAACTGTTTTCTCAACAGACGAGTCCCCTTCGTATAATTTCGAAACGCCTGGATCATTTAGGGTGCGGTTAATCGCTATTGATACTAACACTTGTAATAAACGCGATACGTCTGCTTACTTTACCATTAAGGTACTTCCAAAACCTAAAGCTTTGGCAACATGGTCGCCAATTCCGCCCATTGAAAACGTGCCGGTAAGTTTCAAAAATCAATCATCGCAGGGTGCCGTAAAATTTGAATGGAATTTTGGCGATGGAGAAAGCTCGAAATTGTTCGAACCCGTTCATGAATACAATGAGACCGGGACATATGATGCCGAGCTAATTGCCTTTAACCAACTTGGATGTACTGATACCTTTAAAATGCTTGTCTCGGTGATTGTCTTGCCTCTGCTGGACGTCCCAAATGCATTTACCCCGGGACAGTTCGGGGATAATGGGATAGTGAAAGTACGTGGATTTGGTATAACGAAGTTATCATGGCGCATCTATAATAGATGGGGTCAGTTGGTTTTTGAAAGCAGCAATAAATCTTTAGGCTGGGATGGCAGAGTGAAGGGCAAATTACAGCCGATTGACGTATATACTTATACCCTCGACGCTGAATTTTCAGATGGGAAAAAGGCTAGAAAGACAGGCGATATTACCCTGTTACGATAATATATAAAAGGAGGTTTTACATGACTCATGTGAAAAAGATATTAATGATAAATGCCTTTCTCTTAGCCTTTGCAATTGCTAAAGGCCAGGATTTGCATTTCTCCCAGTTTTTTAATTCCCCGTTAACTACTAACCCTGCAAATACGGGTTTCATTCCGGATGCTGACTACCGCATTGGGATCAACTTCCGCAACCAGTACAGCTCGATTATGGCTGTGCCATACAAAACAATGAGCGCATTTGGCGACGTTCAGTTATTTCGTGATCGCCTGGAAAATGGTTGGCTTGGACTTGGTGGAGTGATTTTGAGCGATGTTGCAGGTAGCGGCTCGCTCCGTTCTACAAAAGCGTACGCCTCAGTGGCCTACCATCAGATGTTGGGATTAAGTAGCCTCCTAAGTGCGGGATTCAATCTCGGGTGGGCTAACAAAAGAGTTGACCCTACGAACCTTAAATTTCCTGATCAGTTCGACGGAAAATTCTTTGATGGCACGAAGCCAACTTCCGTAATGCTCAATAATACAAGTGTGAGCTACTTTGATATGCAGGTAGGTATGAACTATGCTTATTTTCCCCAAGAAAACATTTACATTAATGCAGGTTATTCAATTCATCATGTCAATCGCCCCAAAGAAACATTTTTTAATGATGCCTCCAGCAATGGTATAATTCCAATAAGGCATATTGGGTTTGTAAATGCAATCCTGAAGGTCAATCAAAAAGTGATTATAAATCCTAACGTCTATTTTACTACTCAGGCAAAATCACGTGAATTAGTAGGAGGTCTGAATGCTAATTACAACCTTACGGAAGCGGGCGAGAAACAACTTAGTGCAGGATTGTATTACCGATACAAGGATGCTATTATTCCAATGCTGGGTTTTGAAATTAATAATCTTCGATTTACTTTCAGTTATGATGCTACAACTTCTTCGCTGAAAAACTTTAATAACGGAAGGGGTGCGAGCGAATTTTCCCTTGTAAAAAAAGGCTTTTACCCGACCAATGTAGACCGCCAATCGTTATGTCCTAAGTTTTAATTATTTTTTACGATTTTTGCACAAATATTTTTATGAGCGTTACGACAACTGCGGCTTCCGCATACCTGGGATTTCTGTCAGATTTTAAAACCATCTTAGGTGAGGCTTTTGTTCACACCGACGAGGAAAGTTTAAATATTTATGCGCATGATGAAACCGAAAATCTTCATTTTCTCCCTGATATTATCGTAAAACCCCGCACTGCAGAAGAGCTTTCAGATATAATGCGAATATGCAATTCGAACAAAATTCCGGTTACTCCGCGGGGCGCCGGAACGGGCTTGAGCGGAGGTGCCCTGGCCCATTTAGGCGGAGTTCTGGTATCATTTGAACGAATGAATTCAATTATTGAGATTGATGAAAGAAACTTACAGGTTACAACAGAACCAGGTGTAATAACAGAAGTGCTGCAGAATGCCGTAAAAGAAAAAGGCCTGTTTTATCCACCCGATCCCAGTAGTCGGGGTAGCTGTTTTATCGGTGGAAATGTGGCGGAGAACAGTGGCGGACCGAAGGCTGTAAAATATGGTGTCGTAAAGGATTACGTATTGAACCTGCAGGTTGTTTTGCCATCAGGAGATATCATTTGGACAGGAGCTAATGTGTTGAAAAACTCAACAGGCTACAACCTCACACAACTAATGGTGGGTAGTGAGGGTACCTTAGGGCTTGTAACGAAAATCGTGTTAAAGTTGTTGCCACATCCGCAGTATGACCTCCTGATGCTTGTGCCCTTTAATAACCTGGAAATGGCGGGTGCTGCCGTAAGCGCTATTTTCAGAGCCGGCTTCACTCCCAGCGCACTCGAACTTGTGGAAGCTGATGCCTTACAAATAGTGAGCAAATTTGTTGATAGTAATGTTGTGCCGGTAGAAGATGATGTGGCGGCTCATCTCATCATCGAAGTTGACGGTAACCACATGGAAACCCTGATGTCTGAGATGGAAGCAATTGCTACGTTACTGGTGGATTATGACTGCGGAGAAGTTTCGTTTGCCGATGATGCGCAGCAGAAAGCAGAATTATGGAAGCTTCGCCGCAGGGTTGCCGAGGCTGTAAAAATTGCTGGCTATACAATAGAGGAAGATACAGTTGTGCCCAGGGCAAATTTGCCGGCTCTTATACATGGCGTGAAAGAACTTGGAAAACAGTATGATTTTCATGCCGTTTGTTATGGACATGCCGGTGATGGAAATTTGCATATCAGGATCAAAAAAGAAGGAAGTATCTACAGTTTAAACAACCCGGATGTAATACCAGCTCTTAAAGCCCTATTCACGCTGGTTAAATCTCTTGGCGGAACTATCAGTGGTGAACACGGTATCGGTCTGGTACAAAAGGAGTACATGGACATCGTCTTTGAGAAGGCGAATCTTAGCCTGATGAAAGAAATTAAAAAAGCTTTCGATCCCAATAATATTCTCAACGCAGGAAAAATATTTGATTAAATTAAGATTTATGAAAAGCATCTATGCCTTATTGTTAGTTACGTTTGTTTCCGGCAATGTTTTCGCGCAGGACGAAAAAAATGCCGATGAAGAAGTGAAAAAAGGATTTAAGAAAGAAAACCTTTTCGCAGGGGGAACGGTGAATGCCGGATTTGGCTCGGGTACGACTAGCCTTGGGCTGGGGCCCTTTTTTGGATACAGTATCAACAAATATCTTGATGTTGCGGTTTCCCTTAACTATAGCTACACTTCACAGCGTGACTATAACAGTTCAGCGAAATATCGGCAGTCGATTATTGGTCCGGGTGCATTCGTAAGGATTTTTCCCGTAAAATTCTTGTTTGCGCAAGCACAATACGAAAGGAATTTCATCCAGCAAAAAGTGATTTACGGGGGCGGGGTACCTGATGATAAGTTTAAAGTTAATTCTTCAAGCTTCCTGGTTGGTCCTGGTTTTGCGAGCGGCCGCGATAAATACAATAAAACCTTCTTTTACATTTCTGTGCTCTGGGATATTAAAAAAGATCAGTACTCACCGTATCTGGATAACCAGGGAAGGGTTAATCCGGTGTTTAGGGCAGGGGTAAATGTATCACTGTTCCAAAAAAATGAAGAACGTGGGGTAGGGGTAAAACGGCGGGACAGAGAGAGCCGGTTTTAAAGATATTTAAGCAGTTCATCCGGACTTTTTAAAACTGTCATCTGGTCTGCAGGGTGGTTGTACAAAAAGTTTTCATTCGACATCTTTTCTATATGCGCCACCAGGTTATCATAAAAACCATTACTATTCAAAATAAATATCTTTTTATTATGAATACTTAATTGGTTCCATGTTAGCATTTCGAAAACTTCATCAAGAGTTCCATAGCCGCCCGGTAAAATAATAGCAGCATCGCTTTTTTCATATCGTTGCTGAATCAGGCTGGCAGCGAGCATCTCAAATGATATTGGGCTCATGAAGTTGCAGGCAGACCGCCGAATGTGCAGCCAGCTGTTACGAACTTTTTTGGCATCGTAA
>JANXYS010000305.1 GCA_025355935.1 Chitinophagales bacterium
CTAACTGAACTTGCAAAATACCTCCTGCAGCGCCAGTATTAAGCAGAAGCCTGCGAGGTATGGTTTATCAATATAAATTACCGGTCAGAAAAAATATCTTATTTTAGTTTTATAAACCAAGCTAATATGTCTACTTCATTATTCAGAAAAAAATCTATTTCCGTTATTTTAAAAGATGCTGAAGCAGGCCTGGGTGATGGGGAACACGGTGGTGGCTTAAAACGGGTGTTGGGGGTAAAAGATCTTACTTTTTTCGGTGTGGCTGCCGTTATTGGTGCCGGTGTTTTTAGCAGCATAGGAAAGGCAAGCTTTGACGGAGGTCCCGGTGTGATCTTCCTGTATGCATTTACAGCTGTAGCATGTGGCTTCGCCGCGTTATGTTATGCAGAATTTGCCAGCACGGTACCGGTTAGTGGCAGTGCTTATACTTATTCTTATGTTGCATTTGGGGAAATTTTCGCGTGGATTATTGGATGGGACTTGCTCATGGAATATGCTATCGGAAACATCGCCGTTGCGATTAGCTGGAGTGACTATTTTACCAATCTCATGGATAAGGCCGGCTTGCACATTGCGAACTGGCTCACCATGGATTATACCACGGCGCATAAAGGGTTTACCGAAGTCAGCACTGCACTTGCCGGTGGAACCAGCATGGCCTCGATGGACCCCGCGCTGATTGATAAATATACCGCGTGGACAACCTCTCCCGTACTGGGCAATTTACACATGATCATGGATCTTCCTGCTTTTTGTATTGTGGGTTTAATAACTGCAGTGGTTTTTGTGGGAATCAAAGAAAGTCGCGGATTGAGTAACATCATGGTGATCATTAAACTTTGCGTTATCTTTTTGGTTATCGTCCTGGGTGCCTATTATGTTCATCCTGAAAACTGGAAGCCATTCTCTCCCAACGGAATTGCCGGAATCCTGAAAGGAGTATCAGCTGTATTTTTTGCTTACATTGGCTTTGATGCAATCTCAACAACAGCTGAAGAATGTAAAAACCCACAACGCGATCTGCCGAGAGGAATGATCTACTCACTTATCATTTGCACTATTTTATACATTTTGTTGGCGCTGGTTTTAACGGGGATGGTTTCATATACCAGGCTGAATGTAGGCGATCCGCTTGCGAAAGTTTTCGAAGAGAACGGAATGCCGTGGATTGCAGGCATCGTAGCAGTAAGCGCTATTATAGCCACGGCCAGCGTGTTACTTGTTTTCCAGATGGGGCAGCCACGTATCTGGATGAGCATGAGTCGCGACGGCTTACTGCCTAAAATATTTTCCAAAATTCATCCAAAATACCGCACTCCTTCCTTTTCTACAATTTTAACTGGCTGCCTGGTGGCCATTCCTGCGCTGTTCCTCAACCTTGATGTGGTGCTCGCTTTAACCAGTATTGGAACACTATTCGCATTTGTGCTGGTATGCGGTGGCATCCTTGTATTGCACCAGTTACCTGAGAAGCCGGAAAGCAAGTTCCAGGTACCATACATTAATGGAAAAATAATAGTTCCCGCCATGTTTTTGCTTGCAGTTGCGTTGACATTATACTTCGCTCCCGGGCACTTTGGGAGCATCTTTACAATTGAAAAATTTCCTATGATATTGTTTTGGATGATTGCGGGTACGGTATCTTTTTATTCATTTCTGCGAAGTTTTTCCCTGATCCCGGTCCTGGGACTTATCAGCTGTTTTTACCTGATGGCACAAGAGCATCATACCAACTGGTTGCGATTCCTGATATGGTTGGCGATTGGGCTTTGCGTTTATTTTTTATACAGTTATAAGCACAGTAAACTTTCGCCCGGTTCGGCCAGAATATAGTAAATCTTTATCTGTTTAACGGCACAAAGTGAATTAACTTTGTGCCGTTATTTTTTTTAAAAAATGTGATTCATGAAATATGAAATAGGAGATAAGATTCTTGTACTCCATTCTGACGAGGAAGGGAAAGTGGTAGAGATTATTAATGAGAAAATGGTGATGATAGAAGTGCGGGGCGTCAAGTTCCCGGCTTATATGGACCAGATCGATTTTCCTTATTTTAAAATGTTTTCCGAAAAAAAGCTAGTCGAGAAAAAGAAGATTTTCGTAGATGATATGCGCAGGGAAAAGCCTGTTCCTAAAAAGAAAACAGGTGATGGCGTTTGGGTAAGTTTCCTTCCTGTTTTTGACAAAGATATTTTTGAAGATGATGTTGTTGATAAACTCAGGATCTACCTGGTCAACCAAAACGAGGAGGCCTATCATTTTAATTATAATCTCTTTTTTGGCGGGGAAAGTAACTTTCAGTTGAAAAACAGTATTGAGGGTTTATCGGAATTTTACCTGCACGACATCGCTTTTGAGGATGTGAGTGATAACCCGCGTTTTGAATTTGAATTTTCGCTGGTCAATGAACATAAGAAAAAGGCGCCGTTTTACGAAGCCTCCTTAAAAGTAAGCGGCAAAAAGCTGTTTAAAAAGATTGAAGACCTTCAGAATAACAACGAAGCCACTTTTAAATATGAGCTATTTGCTCATTATCCTAACAAGTTAGAAGAGGAACATGTTGACCTTGGCTCACTGGGCAATGCCGGCTTCCGAATTTACGATGCGGCGAAGGGGCGCCAGCACCTGCCACCGGCAAGGTCTGTTATAGACCTGCATATCGAAAAATTGCAGGATCATTTTACAAGGCTTAGTAATTTCGAAATTCTTACCCTGCAGTTAAACGAATTTGAAAAGTATTTCGACCTTGCGGTCGCGCACCGGCAAAGTACCTTAATAGTGATTCATGGCGTAGGCGAAGGGAAGCTGCGGGACGAGATTCATGAACGACTACGTTTGAAAAAAGAAGTGAAATCATTTGTGAACCAGTATCACCATTCGTATGGATATGGAGCAACTGAAATATATTTTAATTAAAGTCAGGGCGTCATTTTCCCTTACATCCCCTGGGCATTCACGGTATGCTTTTTTTGTTTAAATACTGCCCGATAAGAACTTTTACGTGTTGTTCATTGTGAGTTTCGCAGATAACTATAAGCGGAACAAAGTCTATCTCATCTGTGGGGCCAAAAGATATTTTGAACGACGGGCCGTGATAAGGGCAATGGGGATTCCGATACAGCAAATGATCAGCCCGATACTCATCATAAATTTACCCGGTACGAAAACAAAAGCGCGGTGTAAACCGGAATTTGGCACTACAATAAGGTTCATAATCATCCATACAACGCATCCATATATCACTCCTTTTGCCAAATTATTTTTGATCAGCCGATTGAAACCCGGATAAATTAACTGGTATGCCAATGACCAGCAAAACGCAATAAAAAAATGCAGTACCACGC
>JANXYS010000310.1 GCA_025355935.1 Chitinophagales bacterium
GTTAAGGCTGCATTGGTCGAGCTTACTCCGGCAATATTTATCGTGGATCCAACAGTCGCGGTAACGGGTTCTGGCCAGGGAACATAACGGGGCTCCGAGGCCGGGCTATTTAATCTTACAGCAAATTGTGAGGCTGCGTAAACGGGGATGTACATATCACTTCCATCGGAGTTTACCTGTTTTAACGTCCCGCTCGCATTCCTGAAAATGACATTTACAGTGCGTATAGTTTCCCCTGCAGGAACACCGAAAAAACTGCGGATATTTGGGATGGTAAATGAGTATTTATTACTACCTAACGGAGTAGCCTTGGCTAATGGATCCGAACTTCCATAGGTGAATTTTACATATTTCCAATCTGTGCTGCTGGTGCTTAAATTTGTAAGCACTCCAATATGAACATAGACGTTGCTGGAGTTGCCGGATTCAAAGTTCAACAAACCCTGGTTGCCTTTTGTAGCGTCAACCGTGAACGTGAGCGAAGACGCATCTGTAGGAAATTCCGGGGTCCAGGATAACAGGCGTTGGGCATAGGTAGCACCGAGCATTAGCATGCAGGCGATGGCAATCGACAGTTTTTTCATTAGCAATGATAAATTTAATGTGTAAACTTAACACATTATTTTTTATCCTCACAACAAGATATCCACTTTTTTTACCTGCTCATTGACATGAATGACTGCAGTTTCTAGTGATAATGGCAGGAAGTTCTTAAGCCGGTGTTTCATCCCAACTACTTTATCAATTCCAGTATATACATTTTCTTTGCTGGGATTTGAAATTGACTGCTCATTGCCTTGTTCGTGACTACTTCTCTTCCACCTGTAAAACCTTTTGTTCTATCGGAATATTTGTTGAAATTGACATCTTTAGTAGTGTCGGAACAATTCATTATGCACATAAGCGTTTGCTTTGGGTCGTATCGAAAATAGATATACAAGCCGTCCTCGGGAATGTACTGCATCATTTTGCCAAAAGTAAGAGCAGACGAAGTTTTGCGATAATTTGCCAGGCCTCTGATCAGGTTAAAAATTCTATTTTCTTTGTCAGTCCTACCTGCAGCTATAAATTTATTTGTTCCATCACTCTTCCAGCCACCCATGAAATCGGAGCGAACTAAACCATCTGGATTGCTAAAGCCTGTCATCAATATTTCCATCCCGTAATACATCTGCGGAATTCCCCTGAATGTTAAGAGCCACTTTAAAGCCATTTCGTATTTAGCCGTATCTTCTCCTAAAACTGAAAAGAATCGGGGCAAATCATGGTTGTCTAAAAAGATTACCTCCTTCGAGGGATCCTTGTACAGGAAGTCCTGTGCCGCCGTATTATATAATTTAGTCACCCCTTCAGTCCAGCCGAACTTTTCGTTTAGAGCGGGTTGAATTCCGTAAAAAAGTGACTGGAAGTCGGTTGTGGCCCCAAGATTACTTTTGAATTTTGTATTTAAAATATTTTCACAAAAATAACTTTGGTTGGCGACCCCGTGCACCCATGTTTCACCAAATAGAGTAATAGCAGGGTATTCATCATACAGGGCTTTGTTGCACCGGTTCATAAACTGCAGATCGTTATAAATGTATGTATCAATCCTCCACCCGTCGATACCAAATTCCTCAACAGACCAGATCGCGTTTTGAATAAGAAAGTTTGCTACATATTCATTGGCCTGGTTCATATCAGGCATTTGCGCGGTAAACCATCCGTCGCTCATTTGCTTTGTCTGGGAAGGAGCCGCATGCGGATCAAATAATACCTGGTCTTTATAGGTCGTTTGAGTGTAACTGGGCCATTCATGAAGCCAGTCTTTGGTGGGCTTGTCTTCAACAGTAAAATGACGAATTCCTACATGATTATAAACAGCGTCCTGGATAAGTTTCATCCCGCGCTTATGAATTTCGTCACTTACTTTTTTATATGCCTCACTACCTCCAAATCTTGGATCGACTTTATAATGATTGGTAACTGCATAGCCGTGTTCGGTTCTGTTCGGCATATCATTTTCGAGCACGGGGGTCATCCATACCGTTGTCACCCCAAGATCTTTTAAATAATCGAGATGGTTTATGACACCCTGTAAATCTCCGCCATGACGCAGATACATTGAATCACGGTTAAGAGACTGATCCCTCATGCCTGCAATTTTATCATTCGCAGGATCCCCATTGCTGAATCTGTCTGGCATCAGAAGATACACCAGGTCCGCGGAATTTATACCTTGCGCAAATTTAATTTTATTACCATCACGACGCTTGTTCAAAGGCCAATTGACAGCTCGGGAATGGGTCCCATTTTTAAATATAAATTTTACTACACCGGATTTGGCAGTTGGTGAAATTACCACGTCGAGGGCGTAATAGTGCGGGTTATCGAGGCGGTTAATCTTTACCAGGGACACGCCCGGGTAGCTTACAGTTACAGCCCCTGTATTGAAACCAGGCATGGTATCGCGCACAAGTAACTGCACTTTATTCCATTTCATATCTACCCACCAATTGGTGGGGTAGAGATTAATAGTTTGAGAATAAATTTTGCAGATTATAAAAAAAGATACTGCAGTAGTTAACCATATTTTTTTCATTGCATCGTCATTAAACAGTCAATTATACTGAACGGTTATTTTCAATTTCAAGTTCAGCAGTTCGTAATTCGTCCTCTATATTATTTTTCTTTTCATTGATGAATACGAAACAAATAATGGCAGCTATGATCATAAGAACGCCACCAATTTGTACCGCAAGCATACGATCGTTGTTCAGAACATTTCGCATCAGCCAACCAAATCCCAATGAGGCAATGATCTCCGGGAGCACAATAAAAAAATTAAAGATTCCCATATAAATTCCGACCTTATCACGAGGCAGAACTCCGCTAAGCATTGCGTAGGGCATTGAAAGTATGCTCGACCAGGCTATTCCAATTCCAGTCATACATAAAAAGAGAAAATGTTTATCATGAACAAAGGCTACAGTAATTAAGCCCGCTGCACCGCACAAAAGGCATAACGCATGTGTAGTTTTCCTTCCTAATTTATCTGCAATAGAAGGAAGGATGAAGGCAAACAGGAATGTTACAACACTGTAATATGCGAGGGTCAGGCTACCAAAATCAGCGCCGGTTGCGTACACTGGATCACTTGCATCTTTCCCACCAAAAACATTTACAGCAACAGCCGTAGTATAATAGAACCACATCAGGAACAGGCCGGGCCAGGTGAAAAATTGAACGAGGGAAATTATTTTCATACGGGGCGGCATGTTGGTAAGTGCGTGCCAGATTTCACGTGCGCCGCCACCAAAGCCCTTATTAGATTCTTTCACTTTCTCTTTGAAACCGGTATCAGCAGGAGGATATTCCTTTGTTGTAAATACTGTGTACAGAACGGCAGCCAGAAAGAAGCAGGCGCCGAGGTAAAAGGAAAATTTCACATTTTCAGGAATTTCACCGGGCTGAGCTGTGTTAGCAAAATGAAAAACGTTTTTCATTAACCAAGGTAGAGAAGAAGCAACACTACCTCCGAGCCCAATCATGAAACTCTGCATAATAAAACCCCTGTTTACTTGTGAATCCGGAAGTTTGTCTGTTACAAAGGCTCTGAAGGGTTCCATTGCGATGTTTCCAAAAACATCCAACACCCAAAGCAGTCCTGCTGCCATCCATAACGAGCTGCTATGTGGCATAAATATTAAGGCAATAGAACTGACTATCGCGCCAAGCATAAAGTAAGGTCTTCTGCGGCCCCATGTAGGATGCCAGGTGCGGTCGCTTAGATAGCCGATGATCGGTTGAACCAATAACCCTGTGAGCGGCGCGGCAAGAAAAAGCAACGGGACCTGGTCGGGATTAGCGCCGAGGTTTTCGTAAATACGCCCCATATTGGCCCGCTGTAAGTCCCACCCAAATTGGATTCCAAAGAATCCCACACTCATGTTGATAATCTGGACAAGGGATAGCTTCGGCTTGTTACCGAAAAGATTTGTTGACATAGCAATCGTTTTGTGTTAGTGTGTAACTTTTACACGGTACTAAATGTACAATAAATATACATTCAAGATGACACAACGTGTCGAATGAAATTTAAAAAGATCTTACTTTATTAACAGGTCGCAGCTGCAATTTTATCCACACTATTCATTTCCAAGCCTTAATTATAGGGATTTTCTACTGTTATGAGAGGGAATTAAATCTACTTGATTGACGATCTTAATTCAAGAACTAAATTTGAAGCAGCTAGCTTGTCTTTTCAAATTTTTAAGTAGATGCAAGTATTGCTAACTTAACTTCGTTGTTTAGCCAAATAGCAATAATTCTTCCCTATTCTGCGAAATAGTGCAGCGTGGGTAAATGCAAAAAAACAATTTGAAAGTGTAAATATGGTAATACAAAATTAACCATCATTACGAACATGGCAGACTTTGAAAAAAAGGAAGAAAATTGAAGATAAAGTTGAAACTACCATTTCAACAAATATCACAGTTATAATTGCTTACCTGAGAACTGAACTTTTTCGAATTATTATTTATTCTTTTTTAATATATTCTATGCTTAGTCTGTTCAATTTCTAAAATTTACGACACAAAAAAAGCAGGTTAAAGAACCTGCTTTTTTTGTTGGGTTACTAGGATTCGAACCTAGACAAACAGAATCAAAATCTGTTGTGCTGCCTTTACACCATAACCCATTTTATAACCCCCCGGTTATTAAAATTGGATTGCAAAAATAAGGGTTGTGCAAAAAGCAGCCAAAAGTTTTTTGTCTTCGAATTTAATTAACCTTTTTCATCTCTTTCCTTCAACTCTCTGATCTTATCAAGCGCCCCCGCGACTACATCACACATAATTATGTATAAGGTTCCCGTTTCATGGTGCGCGTAAATATATTCCAGGGCTTCATTCTCATCTTCAATAACCATTGTCGGTTTCGCAGGGGCTGTCTTGGTTACACCTTCCTTCAACAGTCTGATGATATCAGCTGCCGTCCGCCCGCGGAGGTTTTTATCACATCGGATAATGATCTCATCAAAATAGTGCGCAGAAAGTTCACCCAGTTCTCGTATATCTTCGTCGCGCCTGTCGCCTGTTCCGCTGATTACACCTACTTTTTTAGGATACTCAAGTTTGCTCACAAAATCACCCAGCAATTTAAGCCCGTGGGGATTGTGCGCAAAGTCGGCAAGTATAGTGAAATTTTTAAAATGAAAGAAATTCAGTCTGCCTGGCGTAAGTGTCGGAGATGGTACGAAAGACATAAGTGCAGAACGTATATCCTCAATCGTTATATCCCTATATAGATAGGATGCCATAACTGCCGGCAGACAGTTATTAATATTGTGAATAGCCTTACCCTCGTACGTAATAGGAATATCTTTTACATGCATCACCCTGATCTTCCAGGTACCCTTCATAATACTGATGAAGCCGTTTTCATACACCGCCGCAAGACCACCTTTCTCGCAATGCCTTTTAACCCGCCTGTTGTTTTCATCCATGCTAAATAAAGCAACATTACAATGAAGATTATCGCGCATATTATACACCAGGTCATCATCCGCATTTAATACCGCATACCCGTGTCGAAAAACTGTTTCTGGTACGATTGCTTTAACCTTCGCCATTTGTTCGAGGGTGTTTATTCCCGAAAGGCCCATATGATCTGCAGCTACGTTGGTTACGATTGCGACATCGCAATGTTGAAAGGCCAACCCGTTTTTCAGAATTCCTCCCCGTGCACATTCGAGAACTGCAAAGTCGACAGTTGGATCTTTCAAAACAAATTGGGAACTGATAGGGCCCGTACAATCACCCTTCATCATCATTTGATTTTGGATATAGACACCATCGCTGGTAGTATACCCTACTTTCTTTCCTGCACTCTTGGCGATGTGTGCCGTAAGCCTGGTGGTGGTTGTTTTTCCATTGGTGCCTGTAATGGCAATAATAGGAATCGTACCCACACTTCCTTTAGGAAAAAGCATATCTACAACGGGTTCTGCAACATTTCTCGGTAACCCAACTGAAGGCTCAATATGCATTCGGAATCCAGGTGCAGCATTTACTTCCAGCACCGCTCCGCCATTTTCGGTTACAGGTGTACGTAAGTCCATAGCCATAATATCGATTCCGCAAATATCGAGACCGATTATCTTCGCGATTCTCTCGCACATGAAAACATTAGCAGGGTGAACCTCATCCGTAACATCATTGCTTGTTCCGCCAGTTGATAGGTTAGCGGTAGGCTTTAACATCACTAATTCATCCTTTGGCGGAATCGTATCTAGTGTATAGTTTTTTTCATCGAGCATTTTCTGTGTAAACTGGTCGATTGTAATTTGAGTTAATACTTTTTCATGCCCGTAGCCACGTCGCGGATCCCGGTTAACCTGATCAATAAGATATTGAATATTATTTATACCATCGCCAGTAACTGAAGCGGGTGTTCTGAGAGCCGCGCAGATAAATTTAGAATTAATTACAAGAATCCTGAAGTCATACCCCGTGATATACTTTTCTATAATGATGCTTCTTCCGTAGAGCCTGGCCGCTTCAAACGCGGTAACAGCCTGCTCCCATGTAGTAATATTGGTGGTGTTACCTTTCCCATGATTTCCATCAATTGGCTTGATAACCAGCGGGTATCCGTAATCGTGAATTGCCTCTTCAAGATCTTCTATTGACCTGATGACTGTACCCCCGGGCACAGGTATTTCAGCGGCGCTTAAAAGATTTTTGGTTTCTTCCTTATCGCAGGCTATATCTACAGCTATGTTACTTGTTGTGCTTGCGATAGTAGCCCTTATCCTTTTCTGGTGTATTCCATACCCCAGCTGAACAAGTGAGTGTTTATTCAGACGTATATATGGGATTCCACGCTTTGCTGCCTCATTCACTATGCAGCCCGTAGAAGGACCGAGTCTTGAATTTTCACGAAGTTCGCGCAGCTTTTGTATGTCAGATTCAAGGTCATAATCTTCACCGTTGACTATTGCCATTGTTATCGCAAAAGCTCTCTTAGCCGCAAACACCCCTGCTTCTTCTTCAATATAGTCAAACACCACATAGTATTCCCCATCTTTGCCCGTTCCTCGTGTACGACCAAATCCTGTATCCATCCCTGCCAGCGTTTGAAGTTCCAGGGCAATATGTTCGATGACGTGCCCCATCCACGTTCCTTCAACAACACGTTGAAAAAATCCACCGGGTACCAGCTCGCTACAACGATGCTCATATAAAGACGGGATAAGCGTTTCTAATTTCTCCTTAAAGCCTTCTAATTTGTTGGTGGGCTTTTCTTCCATTTCCTCGAGGTCTAACCGCATTTGTATCAACTTAGTTCTGCGCACGCTCCAATAGTTTGGGCCCCTCATAATTTTTATCTCTACGATTTTCATATTCGTGCTTGGTTGGTGATTGATCGGGCAGGAAATTAACGAAATGATCTTGCTCTGCAAAAAACAAAATTGGTACATTGTAGCATCGCCATCCATATTAATCAAATATATTTTATGTCGAACCGTCGTTCATTTATTAACAGATTGTCCGTTTTGTCTGCCGCAACGCTGGGCGGGTCCCTGTTTCAGCCTGCATGGTGTAGAGATCTCAACAGGGCCTTGAACGAAAGGGCCGGATATTCATCGCAGGATTCGGCATCAGACGAAGACTTTTGGTACTATGTTCAGCAGGCCTACAGCATTGCACCCGATTTCATTAACTTAAATAACGGCGGGGTGTCGCCAGCTCCTAAGACGGTCGCGGATTCCATGAAAAGAAATTATGATTTCAGCAATGAAGCGCCCAGTTACTTTATGTGGCGGGTGCTGGATAATGGGAGGGAACCTCTCCGAAAAAATCTGGCCCAGCTGGCCGGTTGTGATGCCG
>JANXYS010000324.1 GCA_025355935.1 Chitinophagales bacterium
GTTAAGCTGACCAATTTTTTCATCCAGCGTCATTTTTTTCATTAGTCCGTCAATGAATGGCTTCATTTTAGGGTCAACGGTTTGGGCAAACGCAGGAATGCTAAGTATCAGCATCCAGCATAAAAGCAAGCGAATTTGAAATTTCATGTTTGTATTTTTTTGTGATGAACCTGGAGTTAACTGATTATTTTTTTAGGAGATATGGTGCAATAATTTTTTGCCAGATACTGTATCCTTTTGCAGTCATGTGCAGATTGTCTGCTAAATATAGCTCTTTTCGCATCGAGCCGTCAGTGTTCAGCATCGGATAATAAACATCTATAAAATCACATTTCAACTGTTTTTTTACAAACCCCTTTATCAGGCGGTTAGCCTCCACCACTCTGGCCTGGATATTCACTCGACTTGGGCTGGGTTTTATTGAAATAAATTCTATAGGGGTGTTTGGTAACCTTTTGCGGATGAGACCAAACAAGGTTATAAATCTTTTAAATACCATCTTCGAGGTTACGGTTTCTGAAGATGCCAGGTCATTTTCGCCGCAATATATTACGACTTGTTTCGGTTCGTACGGAAAAATTATTTCATCGGCATACCGGATAACATCTGTAAGAGTTGACCCCCCGAAACCGCGGTTAAGTACGGGAAAACCGGGAAAACTTTCCTGTAGGTTGTCCCACTTTCTAATGGAAGAACTTCCAACAAATAGGATAGGATGTACTGCGGGTAGTTTATGCGTTGAGTCCTCTTTTTTGAAAGCCGCAATTTCATCTGCAAAGGGTTGAGCAGACGCACAACTTGAAAAGAATAATATTATGATAGCTAAAATGGCTATTGAAACTTTTTTCATACGTCCTATTCGGATTTTATTGGTTTTGATCTGTCAGATACCCCATTCTCATTTATGGCTTCAATGGAAAAATAATAGCCTTTTTTACTATCCATAGTTTTAAGCCAATACTCGTTTACATCATGTACCATCACACAACTGTATAATTTTGTCGGATCAGTACCGTAATAAATATTCCAGGCCCAGGCATTTTGATCCGGCGTCCACTTGATCCATGCACTGCGTCTATCCTTTTCCGTACGAAGTATGATAAGTTGTTTTACGACTGACGGCTTTTTACCACTACCCTTTCCAAATATACGCAATCCACTAATGGCGAACTTACCTGTAGGCATGTGCACGTTTTCCAGTTTTAAATAACGAGCCTGAACCGGTTCCGCCAGTTCTATATAATCGTGCGGAACATCCGTTTTATTTTTGCTTTTATCTGCCAGGATATGCCAGCTCCGTCCGTCTGTAGAATAATAGAGTTTATATTGATGATAAGTTCCGGTTTGCTTACCAAGAAATTCAGCATCCTGGTCAGCATAGTTTATTTGGATGGCATGTACGGTTGAAATATCACCAAGGTCTGTCTGCAACCATTCTCCTGCATTTCCTGTTTTCGCACTCCAATAGGTTTTTATACTTTCGTCAACAGCATTATTTGCGTTGAATGCGTTTAAGGTAGAAGATACCATAACCGGCTTTTTATAATTTAATAACATCCACCCCGTAAACCCACCATTGCCATCTGGTGCGTTTTCACTTTTAGAAACAGCGGAAGGAATATGGTGCGGGTAGTCGCCGAAGGAAGTATTACAATACATCACATCATCTTTATCGAAGCCTGCAGGCCAGATACCCAACCGCCGCTCAAAATTATTTTTTACTGAAATTGAAATGGTTGAAACATGCCAATAATTTTTATTATTATCAGTAAAGGTAGATCCATGGCCTGCCCCGCGTGCAAACCCACCCGGCTTAAAGCTTAACGGATCTGATTGCGGGGTAAATGGTCCCAGCGGAGTTTCTCCTACCAGAACGCCGTCCGCATACCCACTAAATTCGGTGCCCGGCGCACCGTACTGGTAATAATATTTTCCGTTATGCTTTACCATTTCTGACCCTTCAATAAAGGGATCCAGGAAAGTATTGTCCATGTACTCCCCGAAGCGCTGCCAACCATAACGCCAATCTTCCAGGAGATAGATTTCTTTTCGTGTTCCTATCGGCTGCATGGTTTTACGATTTAGTTCGATACCGTAAGTAGGATACCTGTTGCTGCTTCCATTGTACATATAGAAACGGCCGTCATCATCGGTAAAGAAGGCCGGATCCCATCCGCCAATGGCAAACGAATCTACCATTGGCTTCCACGAATTTGACTTCGGATCTGTGCTCATCCAAATAGTAAATTTATCAGTATAAGTTGACCCAAAAACCAGCATTGTATCACCGATGATACCAACTGCAGGTGCGCATAATTCATCATAAACGCCGCCATTCCACGGGCGAAGAAATTTACGGGAAACAAATTTCCAGTCGAGCATGTTGTTGCTATACCAGTATCCCCATTGGTTAGTACTAAATAAATAGTAGTCACCCTTATAATTTACGATTACCGGATCGGCGGTAGCACGGTGTTTCCCCCACTCGGCAAAATTAGGTATTGGCGTGTATCCATAATCGATATTAATTGGGTTGCAATAGGT
>JANXYS010000356.1 GCA_025355935.1 Chitinophagales bacterium
GCCTGAATTGTTGTGCCGTGTTATTATACCTCAAGATACCAGCCTTTATTATTTCACAAAGGATGAAGGCGCTTACCCCTGTAGAAATGAGGCTTGAATTGAAACAGGGAAATGCCAACTGCTCTATTATTAATGACTCGTATAGCTCCGACATAAATTCATTGGCCATAGCGCTTGAATTTCTGCAGCAGCAGCAACAGCATAATCAGCGAACCGTTATTTTAAGTGATGTATTGCAGGCCGGACTCTCACCTGACCGGCTATATAAATTTATAGCTGATATTGTTGCCGAAAAGAAGCTTTACCGGTTAATTGGCATTGGAGAGCATATGGTTAAATATGCAGGATTCTTCAAGATACAAAACAAAAGTTTTTTCCTTGATACTGCCGATTTTATGGCCCATTTGCCCGCGCTGAATTTCAGGGATGAAACTATTCTTCTAAAAGGCGCCCGGGTTTTTGAATTTGAAAAGATCAGCAATGCACTCGAGCAAAAAACGCATCAAACCCTGCTTGAAATTGACCTTTCTGCCATCCGTCATAACCTCGGGGCATATCGGAATACCCTTGCCCCGGGGGTAAAAATGATGGCCATGGTTAAAGCCTTCAGCTATGGCAGCGGCAGTTTCGAAATTGCCAACCTCTTACAATATTCATCTGTGGATTATCTCGCCGTCGCCTACGCCGATGAAGGCGTTGCTCTTCGTCAAGCCGGTATACGATTACCCGTGATGGTTATGAACGCAGATGTTTCGGCTTTTGAGAGCATTGTGAAGTTTCAATTGCAACCAGAAATTTACTCATTTAAAATTTTTAATGACTTCCGGCAATTCTTACAGCAGAAAAACATCCATGGTTACCCGGTTCATATAAAGCTGGATACTGGCATGCACCGGCTTGGATTTCAGGAAGCAGATATGCCGCAGCTTTGCGATGATTTAAGGGGACAGTCCGAATTTAAAATTGAAACGGTCTTCTCTCACCTGGTGGCGAGCGACGAGGCGATTCATGATCATTTCACAGAGCAGCAGAGCCAGACATTTTTACAAATGTCAGAAAAGCTCCAGGCAGTTACCGCAGAACCTTTTCTCCGCCATCTTGCAAACACTTCTGCAATCAGCAGATTGCCGCAATTACAACTTGATATGGTGCGATTAGGCATTGGCTTATACGGCGTAGATTCCAATACAGCCATGCAGTCTCGCTTAAATAATGTAGCTACGCTTAAAACCACGATTGCACAAATAAAACACGTCAAGGCTGGCGAGAGCGTCGGCTATAGCCGTAAAGGAATACTTACCCAAAACTCTACTATCGCAACTGTACGGATAGGTTACGCGGACGGCTTCCGCCGTAGCTTTGGAAATGGAAAAGGGAAGATGCTTGTAAATGGCCGGCTCGCAAATATCGTGGGCAATGTATGCATGGATATGACGATGATTGATATAACAGGAATGGATGTGCGCGAAGGCGACGAAGTAATTGTATTCGGTCCTCACCTCCCGGTATATACGCTGGCAGCGTGGGGAGATACGATACCGTACGAGATCCTTACCAATATTTCGCAGCGGGTTAAAAGGGTTTATTTTGATACCTGAGACGCGCGACTTATTGATTGGCCCGACACTTATCGGGGACGCCTTCGTACCTAACTAATATTTAGATAGACATCAGCATTAAAACAAGTGATGAAGAAGCCTACCGGCTCCTAACCCGGCGGGAATTATATCGCGTGCGTCCTTGAAGAGAGCAAAATGTCATTTAGTTAATTGTAAGCCTCCAATCACTCACTTTGACTATTAAACATCTTGTAATATTCATAAGTATTCCCCTCACATAGCTGTAACGCCGCATTACTGAATCAAAGAGCATATAAAAATTTCAGTTCTTGTAATAAAACATATCGAACTGCTACTAATATAAAAAATGCATAAATATGAAACAAGAACTTGTTCTTAAAAATTGCTCTAAATCCACACGGATAAATCGCGTAGCTTATAGTCTCTATATGATGCTTGTCATTTATTTTTTTGTAAAAGGTGATTATGTCTGGGCATTCACAAATCTTGGTATCGCCCTTATATTTGATCCTTTTGACTCAACTGTCAAATGGCAGCTTAGACCACTACACCAGAAGGCATGGCTGCTTTCTCATGTAGCGCTTATGTTAACAGGGTTAATTTATCTGTATTTTCATAAGCATTGATGACTCATTTAAATTAAAAAGGATAAGGAACACCAACTTTTGGCGAGGTATAACAAAACGGCGATTAAGGATAGCGGGAACCATGTTTGTAACGAAGTAGTGTTTTGAACGCAACAGACGTTATTAGCACAAGCGCAACGCTTTTCCTGGCTCAGTCGCTTCGCATTCGAATATTACCTGAAACAATAAATTGATTAGGAATTAGTACAGTTACCGCAATTAATGTAAATAAGTGAGCGAAAAAGAATTCTTATCACACCTAACGGCGCATCAGAACATTATCTACAAGCTCGTGCATCTCTATGCAAAAAGCTCGTGCATCTCTATGCAAATACGGAAGAGGATAAAAAGGACTTGTACCAGGAAATTGTATTACAGGCATGGAAATCATTTTCAGCTTTTAGAGGAGATGCAAAATTCAGCACCTGGTTATATCGCCTTTGCCTGAACACAATCTTCACTATTCAACGGAAACCAAACAGGATTGATTATACCAATACTGCAAAGTTTGAAGAGACTTATTTTACTATGTCAGGCAACGAAGAAGTGGATAGACTTTACAAAGCCATCCGAACCCTGTCTGATACCGAAAGGGCCATCATTTCGCTTCATTTAGATGGCTATAGTAATACCGAGGTAGGAGTATTAATTGGCATCACCACAAACTTCGTAGGCGTAAAGCTTTACAGGATTAAACAACAATTGGCAACACTACTAAAAAATCTATGATGGACATCGAGAATATTTGGCAACAAAGTAGTGGCAGCGATGACAGCTTAAATAGCCTGATTCAACAAGACAACTTTGCTAGTCTTCAGTCTAGATTGCCTTTAAGCAAATTAAAGAAGAATCTCTTGATGAGCATGATTTGGGCATTAATCATAACGGCAGGTTACATCATTATATTCTTTTACATTCACTTTTGGCAGATATACCTTTTCCTTGGGGTTTTAGTTATTTTTAATTCCTGGATAATGTTTGAAAGTTGGAGGCTTTATAAAGCCACGCCTTCTCTAATTACGACCTCTAATTCTCTAAAGGATGAGCTTATTATCAATTATACAAGCTTGCAAAGATGGTGGTCGCTACAACTAAAAGTTTGCCTGGTAGTTTACCCAATTGCAACGGCCGGTGGCTTTATTATAGGAGGAGTGCTTAGTTCGGGAAAATCAGTAGAGGATTTTTTATATAATCCGAGAATGTTAGGAATTTTAGGGATCACCATATTAATATTTATGCCTTTATCATTTTATGCCGCTAAATGGGTGTTCAATCATGCATATGGCAAACATCTGAAAAAAATGAAGATTTTAATCGATGAATTATCTAATTAGTTCTTTCAATGCTTCAACTTATAGATTTTTAAAAATAGCTAATTCAGGAAAAAAAGGCTGTTCTGTAATAAAAACGAGATTTCATTAGTTTACGAAGCTCGGCAGGCTCAGTACTAAGTCATCACGGCGACCCGGACACTGTGTTTAACCGCGTTACGTACGATAGGGACATACACGAATATTGCCAGTTCAATAACCTAAAAAGTTTTAATTTTAATTCCAAATGGATCAAAAACCAGAAGGAAGGCTGTTCTTTAACCTGGTAAAATCGAAACCGTTAATAATTACAGCAATTGAGACGGTAAATGGATTTGTTAATGCGTGTTAAACGGAAATTAACGAATAGTGTACCAGCCTGAAGAGTGACGAAAAAGCCAACTAAAAGGATTTGGCTATTACGCTGGTCTTAGATTTCCCAAAAACCACCTCCTCAAATGATCGAAAAAATAAATCATAAATTACCACGAGCATATATTGACATCGATAAGGCTACAAAATCATCGGGGTTCACGATGTCCTCGGACGTTTTAACAGGTTCCTTATTAAGAACACTCGCCGCGTCTAAACCGGCAGGTTTGTTCCTTGAACTGGGCACAGGTACCGGACTTTCGACATCATGGATACTCGATGGAATGGATAATAAATCTAGCTTAGTATCAATAGAGAATGATCCTGTGTTTTTGGAAATTGCTCGAAATAATTTGGGACTTGATGATCGCCTGAAACTGGTACTGGCAGACGGTGGTGAATGGGTAGAACAAAATGCAAGTAAAAAATTTGACTATATCTTTGCTGATACCTGGCACGGAAAATATCTGTTATTAGACGAAGTGCTTGCCATGTTAAATCGGGGTGGGTTGTACATAATAGATGATATGCTCCCTCAGCCTAATTGGCCGGAGGGGCACCAGGAAAAGGCAATAAAATTGATTGAATTCCTAGAGGCGAGAGATGACTTAAGGATAACTAAGCAGGTATGGGCTACAGGAATTGTGCTTGTTGTTAAGAAATAAATTGTCCTCTTAGGATGAGCTCAATATGATCTGCAGCGCGGACTCGCAAAAATGCTATGTTATGCTGAACCGATACCGGAAATATATTGTTTTAATATTGAAATTAAAAACTGATTACGTTTTTTACGCTGCCGTTGCCAGATGATATCCTACCCACTTTAAACAATTTAATTTTATTTATGCTAAAAATACCCACGTTGTTAAAAACCGTTGTTTGCCTTGCATCTTTTTTTGTGCTGACATCGACAGTCCGTGCACAGGATGTTACGGTAAACGAAATAATTAATACCGAGAAAATATACGACTTGCATTTTACGGATGCCAAGAGAGATTCGATGCTGAATCAACTAAATACTAATTTGCGATTTTATCAATACCTGCATGGGTTTAATCTTCCTAACAATGCACCCCTTCCAAACTGGTTCGATCCTGTTTTACCAGCGATGACATTCAATTTGAAACAACAACTTATCAATTGGAATATTCCTGGAGATGTTGTGATGCCGGCAGATACAAACCAACTAGCTTTCTATACTATTGCTCAATTGTCTTCATTACTCAGGCATCGAGCGATTACCTCTGTACAGCTAAGTAGGTTTTTTATAAACCGGTTGAAAAAATATGGCGACACGTTGCGTTGTGTTATCAGTCTTACCGAAAAAATAGCGATGGAACAAGCAAAACGGGCTGACGCCGCCTTTGCCAAAGGCCTTTATAAAAGTCCGCTGCAGGGCATTCCCTACGGCCTCAAGGATCTATTCGCAGTTAAAGGCACCCGAACCACTTATGGTTCCCCGCCTTTCAGGGATCAGGAGATAGATGAAGATGCATTTGTGTATCGCCAACTGGAAAACGCAGGTGCTGTACTGATTGCAAAATTATCTATGGGAGAGCTTGCTATGGATGATATATGGTTTGGCGGGCAAACTAAAAACCCATGGAATTTGCTAGAAGGTTCGAATGGGTCATCGGCCGGATCTGCATCAGCAACCGTTGCGGGGCTGTTACCCTTTGCCATTGGTACAGAAACCTACGGGTCTATCGTAGCGCCTTCTGCGGTGTGTGGTGCAACGGGGTTGCGGCCTACATTTGGAAGTGTTGCCCGAACCGGGGGTATGAACCTCGCATGGACCTCCGACCGGATTGGCCCTATTTGCCGCGACGCTGAAGATGCTGCAATGGTATTTGCGTATATACATGGTAGTGATGTATATGACCGTGCATCACGCACAATGCCTTTTAACTATACGGGCAGTGTTGATCTTAAAAGTATTAAAGTGGCGTATGCAAAGAATTATATCGATAGCTTGCCGGGTAACAGCGCAGAGAAAAATGTTATTAAAACTTTGCGGGCTGCAGGTGTGCAGGTAGCGGGTATAGATTTTCCATCCAACCTACATACAAACGATCTGCTAACAACAATTTGGGCCGTAGAATCAGCTGCTGCTTTCGACCCCCTCACAAGATCAGGGAAGGATAGCCAGATGGTGCAGCAATGGCAGAGCCGCTACCCAAATATGTTTAGAAGTGCGCGGTTTATTCCGGGTGTTGAATATCTCACCGTATGTCGGTTGCGCTATATGGTAATGCAGCAGGCATTTCCATTGTTGAGCAAGTATGACATTATCATTGTGCCCAGTATGGCGGATGAGCCCATGGCCCTGACCTGTCTTACAGGTAATCCATGTATCACGTTACCAGCTGGCTTAGCGGTAGCAGGAAGTGCGCCACCCAGCATAACGTTTATAGGAGGCAAATTATACAGTGAGGCAATTATAACGGCTTTTGCCAAAAAGTTTCAGCAGTTAACCCAATATGAAAGGCAGCATCCGCCTCTCTTTGTCAGGTGAACCTGATCTGAACGCGTAGTGCGCACACTATACTTGAGGCGACTTTAAATTACATAAGTTAACTAACAGGTTACAAATACAAAGAAGGTTTACATGTTATATGCTCTCAGCATGAAGTACAATGTCGCATGTAAGAATTGAGTTTAAAGTTAATAGGCTTTCTTTTTCGATCAAACGTTTGCCAGTATTATTTGGGCTCAAGGTAAAGTGCCTTTAAGATAAAACAGAATAAAATATCGCTATGTCTTATTTGAATGGGTTTTTTGCATTTTAAAATAAATATGCTGCAAACCACCCGGCAAACCCCTGCCACCAGACAGAATGGCTGTTTAGCCCGACTATAAAGGTGATGACTATGATGGATAAAAAAACAGCCCTTGGAAATGCAAACTTTTTTTGTCTGATGTCGCTTATCATCCAGCTTAACGTGCACAGCCCCATAACGCCAATCATGACGGGAATTACAAGAAAGGGTAGTCCACAAACCGCGATCAAAAAACGCCCAAGCGCGGGACCAAGAATCATTAAACCGATAGAGGCAAAGAACCGGAGCCGGTTAGTAATCCCATTATTTCTCTCCGTTTTGTCCTGATTAATTTCTGAAACGATGATCACATTTTTTTACTTTGGTTATA